>NZ_JAHXNQ010000015.1:0-159116 GCF_023148575.1 Pseudomonas sp. EYE_354 | reverse complement strand
CAGGGGAAAAGGTACGGCGTTGTTTGGTCATCTGACACCTCGTTCTGGCGAGCATTCTCGCCTAGATGGGTGTCCGGTTTCATTAGACCACTACACGGTCTATCTGCTTGAACAGTGATTTAAGGGCCGCTTTTGGCACCTGCTGTGGAAAAGGGCAATGACACCGTCCGCATCATGGCTCAGGCGGTACTAGGCGCCGTAGTTGCTAAGGCCCAGGGAAATTCGGCTGCAGCAGGCGGCGCGGGTGCAGCGACCGGTGAATTAATTTTGCGTGGATAAAAGGGGGGAGGGAAGCGCGTTGGAACAAGCAGCGGCGACACCCCAATCGGTGTCGCCGCATCGTGTGCAACTCAGCGCGTGCCGAGCAACGAATGGCTCAGGGAATCGATCAGCGAGGGCTCGCTGACAATCGCTTCGTGGTCGCACGCCAGGCGCATCGACAGGGCCAGGCACTCTTCGCCCAACGCGGCTTTGAGCTCTGCTTCGAGCAGCTCGACCAGCGCCGGCGACTTGTCGTGTCCGGCCCACCAGCAGTGCAAGGCGACGTTCAACGGGCGATAACGGAAGTCCTGCGCCAATGCTTCCAGTTTCTGGCTCACGACTTCGCCCAAGGCCAGTTCACGCTCACCAAGCAACAGGCTTGCCATTTGAGTCGGGCTGTCCTTGAGCTGCTGTTTTGCCCAGTCTATAAAGCGTGCCTGCTTCTCAAGCTCCGGCAGTTGTCGATAGTGCACCTCTGCCGCGTCAGCCTGTTCGGGGAATAAACGCTTGAACAGCTCCAGCGCATTGCGCGCCGGGGCTGCAGGCGTGCCGTGCCGGGCCTGCACCGCCTGCCAGAAGACCTCGACCGAGGCCGGCGGCGGCGCGTCGATCAAGCCCAGGAAGGCCACCGTATCGCCTGCGGCTTCCAGGCGGTGGGCGACTTCCATGGCCAGGTTGCCGCCCAGTGACCAGCCGGCGAGGGAGTAGGGGCCCTGGGGCTGGACATTGCGGATAGTGGTCACATACAACTCGATCATGTCGGCCCAACTGATGTCCTGCCAGACGCCGTCGAGGAAGGCTTTGCAGAGCACGCCATAGACAGGCGATTGCTCGCGCAGCGCCATGGCCAGGGGTTGGTAGCTGTGGACCATGCCGAAGATCGGATGGAAACAGAACAACGGCGGCTGCGGGCCTTGATGCGGGTTGAGGCGCACCGCCAGCTGGGTGGACGGCGTTTGCAGGTTCCGGCACAGCGTTTCAAGGTTCGGGTAGCCCATGAAATCATGCAGGCTGAGTCGGCTGCCGCAGGTCTGGTTGATCAGGCTGACCGCCTGCAACACCAGCAGCGAATGGCCACCCAGTTCGAAGAAGTTATCCTGCAAGCCCACCGACTCAACGTTGAGCACGGTTTTCCAGATCTGCGCCATTTGCTGTTCCAGCGCGGTACGTGGCGCAGCAGCAGGCGCCGTCACGCTGACGTTCTGCGGCGCGGGCAGGGCCTTGCGGTCGAGTTTGCCGTTGGGCGTCAGCGGCAGTCGGTCCAGAATCACCCATTGCCCAGGTGCCATGTACGCCGGCAATTGCGCCTTGACGTGATTGCGCAGCACCGTGAGCAAAGCGCTTTGTTCCATCGCGCGTGCGGCGGCGGTTGCCACCACATAGCCGACCAGCTGTTTGCCGGTTTGCCCGTCAATTGCCATGACGACTGCTTCGCGAACCCCTTCACAGCCCTGCAGGCAGGTTTCCACTTCACCCAACTCGATCCGGAAACCGCGGATTTTCACTTGATGGTCAATGCGGCCCACGTACTCCACGTTGCCCTCGGCGTTGTAGCGCGCCAGGTCACCGGTGCGGTAGAGGCGTTCGCCGCCGCCCACGAACGGGTTGGGCACGAAGCGTTCGGCGCTCAGGCCGGGGCGCTGGTGATACGCGCGGGCCTGGCCGATGGCACCGCCAATGTACAGCTCACCCACGACACCCAGAGGGGCCGCGCAGAAGTCTTTGTCCATCACGTACAGGCTGCGGCCGGGCAGGGCGTGACCGATGGGAATACCGTGTTCGGACAAACTCGCAGGGTTCAGGTTCGAGCACTCCAGGGTGCTCGACACCACGGTTGCCTCCGTCGGGCCATAGGTATTGAGCAGGCGCACCGAACCCAGGCCCGCGGCCTGCCAATGGCGCAGGCCTTCAACCGACATGGCCTCGCCGCCAACGTGGACCTGGCGCAACCGCCCATAACTGCGCGGGCCGGCTGCCGCGCAATCCATGGCGAACAGGTGCCAATACGCGGAGGGAAGGTCGGCAACGCTGATGCCGTGGTGCAGGATCTGTTCATAGAACGTTGTGGTGTCCCACACGCTTGTGCCGCGCAGCACCACGCGGGCGCCACGGCAGAGCGGCGGGTAGAACTGTTCGACGAAGCCGTCAAAGCTGAAGGTTGCAAACTGCAGCACACGGTCCTCGGCTGTTAATTGCGAATACTCGCCGGCAATCTCACAGAATTCGCTCAGCGCGCCATGGCTGATGGCCACGCCCTTGGGTTGACCGGTGGAACCTGACGTATAGATCACATAGGCGAGGTTCTGCGCCGTCACGGTATGGGGCAGGTCGGCGACGCTGAAGCCCTCGAGCCCGTCGCTCAGGTTCAGCGTGTGTACCGAGGCGGGCACCGGCAACCGGTCCCGTAAGGCATCTTCAATCAACAGCAGTTTCAGGCCGCTGTCGGCAAGCATGTAGCTGAGGCGATCCTGGGGGTAGGAGGGATCCAGCGGCACGTAGCCGGCGCCCGATTTGAGAATCGCCAGCAGGCCGACGGCCATGTCCAGCGAGCGCTCCACCGCCAGGCCCACCAACTGGTCCGGTCCGGCGCCGCAGGCGCGTAACTTGCCGGCGAGCCTGTTGGCTCTGGCGTTGAGGGCGCCATAGGTCAGTTGCGCGTCGTCGAGCACAATCGCCACGGCGTCGGGTGTCGTTGCCGCTTGAGCCTCGATCAATTGGTGAGCGCACAGCTGGGCGCTGACGTGGATCGCACCGCCCTGGGCATGGCTGATCAGGTCGCGCTGGTGCGCATCGCTGAGCACCTGCAGGTGTCCGAGCGCCTGCTCCGGGTGCGTCTGCATGCGCAGCAATAGCGTGTCCAAATGCTCGGCGATGTGCTGAACGGTCACCGGGGCGAACTCAGCGAGCGCATATTCGAAGCTCAGCGACAGCGTATCGCCGAGGGAGACGGCCAGGGTCAGCGGGTAGTTGGTCTGCTCGAAGTCCTTGACCTCGCCAAACACCAGTCCAGCGGGGGCGGCTTGCTGCAATGCCTGCGCCACGGGGAAATTCTCGAACACCAGAATGTTGTCGAACAGTGCCTGGGCGCCCAGCGGCGAAAGCGGCTGAATCTCATGCAGCGGCATGTGTTCGTGCTCGCGCAGGTTCAGGTTCTGCGCCTGGATCTGTGCCAGCCACTGGCTCACGCTCTGCTGGGGTTGCGGCGTGGCCACGATGGGCAGGGTATTGATAAACAGCCCCAGCTGGCTTTCCACACCGGGCAGATCCGCCGGGCGGCCAGCCACGGTGGCGCCGAACGCCACGGTGTCCTGGCCGCTGTAGCGGGCCAGCAGGAGCAGCCACGCGGCTTGCACCACGCTGTTGAGCGTGACCTTCTGGTCCCGGGCGAATGCTTCCAGGGCCGCCGTTCTGTCGCGGTCCAACCGGTGCAGGTGCACGCCGTGGGCGTGTGCCTCAGACTCCCCAAGGGCCTTGCCGCCAAAGGCACTGGCCAGTCGGGTTGGCTCCGTCAGGTCCTGCAACTGCCGGGTCCAGAACGCCTGGCCTGCTGCGCGGTCCTGGTGTTGCAGCCAACGGATGTAATCCTTGAAGCGTCCGGTCAATGGCGCGAGGGGCTGGTGGGCGTAGGCCTGCAACACTTCGCCCATCAGTTGGGAGTTGCTCCAGCCGTCCATCAGGATGTGGTGGCTGGTGTAGATCAGGTGGTACGCGTGTTCATCCAGGCGCACCAGGATCAGGCGCAGCAGCGGGGCCTGCTGCAGGTCGAAGCCTTGCTCACGGTCTGCCCGGGCCAGGTCCTCCAGCGCGCCGTGCTTGAGGGGCTGATTGCGCCAATCCAGCTCGCGCACCGGCACGCTCAGGTGCTTGTGCACACACTGCAACGGTTGAACCAGCCCGTCTTCCCAGAGGAAGCCGCTGCGCAGAATGTCGTGACGTTCGATGACCGTTTGCCAGGCGCGTATGAAGCGCGCCGCGTCCAAACCCTCAATGTCGACGGCCAATTGGTTGACGTAGGTATCGCCACGCTGTTCATACACCGAATGAAACAGCATGCCTTGCTGCATGGGCGACAGCGGGTACAGGTCATCCAATCTGCGGGCGTCCACCGCCAAGGTGTCCAATTGCACTTGGGAGATGTTCGCCAGAGGGAAGTCCGACGGCGTGACCGCACCCGCCTCGGGACTCAGGCAATGGCGGATCAGGGCGTGCAGTTCGTCACGGTAATCATCGGCCAGTTGCTGGATGCACGAGGCGTCGAACATGTCGCGGCTGAAGGTCCAATTGAGCTGCAATTGACCGCCGTAGACCTGGCCATTGATGCTCAGCCAGTTATCCAGCGGCGCATTGGGGTCCTGATTGTCGCCGCTGTCTTCGGGCGCGGGGCTGAACAGGGCGTCTTCATCGAAGCTCTGGTCGAACTGCCCCAGGTAGTTGAACGTGATGCGCGCCTTCGGCAGGGCCGCCAGGGTTTGTTGGGTCTGCGCATCGCCGAGGTAGCGCAGCGCCCCGTAGCCAATGCCTTTGTCCGGCAGGCCGCGCAGTTGCTCCTTGATCGCCTTGATGGAGTCCGGCAGGTGCTGGCCTGGGGTGAGCTTGACCGGGAACACGCTGGTGAACCAGCCCACGGTGCGGGTCAGGTCCAGTGCGTCGAACAAGTCTTCGCGGCCATGCCCTTCCAATTGGATCAGGGCCGACGGGGCGTGGGTCCAGCGGCAGATCACCCGCGCCAGGGCGGTCATCAGCAGGTCGTTGACCTGGGTGCGATACGTCGCCGGCGCTTCCTGCAACAACTGTCGGGTCAGCTGTGGGTCGAGGCAGGTACTGACGAATTGCCCCTGGCTGCCGGCCAGGCTGGCGGTGCGGCGGGCGCCTGGCAGATCATCACTGACGCCCTGCAATTGGCGTTGCCAGTACTGCATCTGCTCCTGCAACGCGGTACCGCGGGCATATGCTTGCAATTGCTCGGCCCAGGCCTTGAAGGCACTGGTCTTGTCCGGCAGCCGAGGCGCCTGGCCTTGCAACAAGGCGCTGTAGCTGGTTTGCAGGTCTTCCAGCAGGATGCGCCAGGACACGCCATCGACCACCAGGTGATGCGCGGTGAGCAACAGGCGCTGAGTGCCGTCTTGCAGGTCCACCAGCAGCGCACGCAGCAGCGGGCCTTGTTCCAGGTTCAGGCTGCGTTGCGCCGCGTTGCAGGCTGCGAGTAACGCCTGGCTGTCGGCGGCCTGGCGGTGCCAGAGCAGCGCGTGCCCGGTGCTGTCGAGCGGGCGGTGTGCGGCATGCCATTGGCCGTCCTGCACAGTGAAGCCCAGGCGCAGTGCATCGTGGTGGCGCAGCAACTGTTCCAGCGCCTGGCTCAACGCCTCGGCGTTGACCGGTTGGGATGGCATGAGCAGGATCGATTGATTCCAGTGCTGGCGCTCGGGCACCGTCTCGGCAAAAAACACATGCTGCACCGGCGTCAGCGGCGAGGCGCCTTGCACCGGTCCTTGGTCCTGCGCCTGCGTGTCGATGGCCTGCGCCACGCCGGCCAGCCCGAGAATCGTCTGGTGCTGGAACACGTCCTTGGGCGTCAGGCGAATGCCTGCCTGACGGGCACGGCTGACCACCTGGATCGACACAATCGAGTCGCCGCCCAGTTCAAAAAAGTTATCGGTGAGGCCGACTTGCTCGACCTTGAGCACGTCTTGCCAGATAGCGGCCAAACGCTGTTGGGTGTCGGTCTGCGGCGCCACATAGGTGTGCTGGGTGACGCTCAAATCCGGGGCGGGCAGGGCCTTGCGGTCGAGTTTGCCATTGGGTGTCAGCGGCAGGCTGTCCAGCAGCACCAGGTGTCTGGGCAGCATGTAGTCCGGCAGGCTGGTCTTGAGGTGGTCCTTGATCGCGGTGCGCAGCAGTTCCTGCTCGTTGTCGCCGGCGTGGCTCAGGCGTGGGTCCAGCGGCAGGATATAACCCACCAGTTGCCGGCCGGTGGGGCCGTCCATCGCCAGCACCACGGCTTCACCCACGGCCGGATGGTCTTGCAGGCGTGCCTCGATTTCGCCCAGTTCAATGCGGTAGCCGCGGATCTTCACTTGATGGTCGACGCGCCCCAGGTACTCGGTAACGCCGTCGGCGCGCAGACGCACCAGGTCGCCTGAGCGGTACAGACGCCCACCGTGACTGAACGGGTCCGCCACAAAGCGTTCGGCGGTGATGTCCGGGCGCTGATAGTAACCACGGGCGAGCCCTTCGCCGCCCAGGTACAGCTCGCCGGCACTGCCCAACGGCACGGGGTTGAGGTCGCTGTCGAGCACATAGGCGGTGCGCGCGCCGACAATTTTGCCGATGGGAGCGTAGGCGGCCTGGCAGCTCTCCTCGCGACCGGCTTTCCAGATCAGCGGGGTCACGACGGTTTCGGTGGGGCCGTAGCCATTGATGATGAATTGCGGGCGCAGCACGCGCTTGACCAGCTCGAAGCTCGCGTTGGGCACCGCATCGCCGCCAAAGCAGTAGATGCGCACCGGCGGCGGTTCGGGGAAGTGTTCCGCGTACTCGGCCAGTTGTTGCAGGTACACCGGTGGGAAGGCCACGACACTCACCTGATACTGGTGCAGCGCGGCGTAGGTCTGCTCCACCGACCACAGGCTGTTGTCGCGGATCAGCAAGCGGCCGCCGTGTGTCAGTGTGGTCAGCCAGCGTTCATGGGCGCCATCGAAGGCGAACGACATGAAGTGCAGTTCACAATCCTGGGCCGTCATGCCATATAACTGGCCGATGGCCTGGCAGTGCATGCTCAGCGGGCCGTGGGCCACACAGACCGCCTTTGGCCGGCCGGTGGAACCCGAGGTGTAGATCATGTAGGCCAGGTGCTCGGGTTCGAGCCGGCATGGCAGGTTGTCTTCGCTGTAGGCCTGCAGCCGAGCACTGTCCTGGTCGATGACCAGGCAGGTGACCGTGTCGGGAATCGGCAGCACGTCGAGCAGATGCTGTTGGGTCAGCAGCAGCGTAATGGCGCTGTCTTCGATCATGAACGCCAGGCGCTCGCGCGGGTACTCCGGGTCCATCGGCACGTAGGCGCCACCGGCCTTGAGAATCGCCAGCAGGCCCACCACCATGTCCATCGAGCGTTCAAGGGCGATGCCCACCAGCAGTTCTGGCTTGACGCCCAGTTCCACCAATTTGTGCGCCAGGCGGTTAGCCCGGCGGTTGAGTTCGGCGAAGCTCATGGACTGCGTGCCGAACAGCAGCGCCGTTGCATCGGGGGTGTGCTGCGCCCTGGCTTCAATGCTTTGCTGGACACAATCGCCATGGCCGCCGGTGTAATGGCTCCGGTTGAAGTCCTCAAGCAAGGTGCGCTGTTCGTCGGCGCTGAGCAGCGGCAGCTCGCCGATGGATTGGGCCGGGTCACGGCACACCGCCTGCAGCAGGTTGAGCCAGTGACCGCTGATACGCTCGACCGTACCTGCATCGAACAGGGCCGTGGCGTAACTCAGGGTGGCACTCAAGCCCTGGGGCTGCTCCAGGGTATTGAGGGTCAGTTCGTACTGGGCGGTCTGGCGTTTCCAGCTCAGGTTCTTGACCTGCAACCCTTCGATCGCCGGGGCCACGCCGGCCTCTTCGTATTGGTGGTTGAGCATCACCTGAAACAACGGGCTGTGGCTCAGGCTGCGCTCCGGTTGCAGCGCCTCCACCAATTGCTCGAAGGGCAAATCCTGATGGGCCTGGGCGCCCAACGCATTGGCCTTGACCTGCGCCAGCAACTCATTGAACGGCATCCGGCTGTGCAGCTGTGCCTGGAGCACCTGGGTGTTGACGAAAAACCCGATCAGCCGTTCGGCCTCGGCCCGCGTTCGGTTCGCCACGGGCACCCCGACGCGAATCTGTTCCTGGCCGCTGTATCGATGTAGCAAGGCTTGGAACGAGGCCAGCAGCACCATGAACAGCGTGCAGTTTTCGCGTATTGCCAGTTGCTTGAGGCGGTGGGCCAAGGCTGCATCAATGGGGATTTCATGATCGGCTCCGGCCTGGTCCTGCACCGCCGGGCGCGGTCGGTCGGCCGGGAGTTGCAACACTGGCTGCTCGCCGCCCAGTTGCGCCTGCCAGTACGTCAGTTGCCGTTCCCGCTCGCCGGCCTCCATCCATTGGCGCTGCCAGGCGGCGTAGTCGGCATATTGCACGGCCAGCGCCGGCAACTGCGCCACCGCACCCTGCCTGTGCGCCTGATACAGGGCGATCAGTTCCTCAATCATGATCGGCACTGACCAGCCATCCGAAACGATATGGTGCATGGCGACAACCAGCACATGGTTATCCTCGGCCAGTTGCAACAGGCTGACCCGCAGCAATGGCCCGCGCTCCAGGTCGAACGGCTGGCTGGCCACGCGTTCGACGAACGCCTCGATCCGCAGCGGCTGGTCCTCAAGCGCCACGCCCTCGGCGTGCTCCATCTGCAGGTTGAACGCCGCAGCAGGGTGGATGACCTGCACGGCCTGCTCCTGGTCCTGGGTGAACGTGGTGCGCAGGCTTTCATGGCGGCTGATCAGCGCCTCGAAGCTGTGGCGCAAGGCGTCGATATCCAACGGGCCCTGCAATTGCAGAGCTGCCGGAATGTTGAACGCGGTGTTGTCGGGGTCCAGTTGCCAGAAGAACCACAGGCGCTGTTGGGCGTAGGACAACACCGCCGGCTCCTCGCTGTGTCGCTTGAAGATCGGGGCAACGTTGTACAGGTTGATGCCCTGGCGCTTGAGCAGTGTCGCCAGCGCCTTGCGCTCTTTGGAAGACAGCGAACCGACGGACGCTAGTAACTCTTGCACGCGAAAATTCCTTATTGGGAAATCAGATCTTCAATGTCGTCACTGGACAGGCTCTTGAGCAGCGCCAGGGTCCTGGCCAGCTCGTCCTGCAGGGGGTTGGCAGCGGTTTGCAACGCCTCGACTTTTTCGGCCAGCTCAAGCAGATGCTCGGCACCAAACAGCTCGCGGATCGGCAGCTCCACACCCAACTGCTCACGGACCCGCACCACCACTTGCGTGGCCAGCAGGGAGTGGCCACCCAGCTCGAAGAAATTGTCGTGCAGGCCAACCTGCTCGACTTTCAACACCTCCTGCCAGATCAGCGCGAGACGGGTTTGCAGTGCGGTTTGCGGTGGTACGTAGTCGCTGTGGGCCAGTGAAGGGTCTGGCGCGGGCAGGGCGTTACGGTCGAGCTTGCCGTTGGGGGTCAGCGGCAACTGAGCCAGCAGTACCCAGAACGTCGGCTGCATGTAGTCCGGCAGGCTGGCTTTGAGCTGGGCCCGTACGTCCGCCAGGCGGGCTTTCTGGGTGTCCAGGTCGGCGTCGGCCAGCGTCGGGTCGGCAGGCGCCAGATACGCCGCCAGTTGCTTGCCGTTAGCGCCGTCCAGGGTCACCACCAGCGCCTCACGGACCTCGGCGCAGTGCAGCAGGCGTGCCTCGATCTCACCGAGCTCGATACGGAAACCGCGGATCTTGACCTGATGGTCGGCGCGCCCGATGTACTCGATTACCCCGTCGGCACGGTAGTGCACCAGATCGCCCGTGCGGTACAGGCGCCCGCCCGGTTGCAGGCCCAGGGCATCCACCACGAAGCGCTCGGCGGTCAGCGCCGCACGGTTGTGATAGGCGCGAGCGAGCAACGGGCCGCCAATGTACAGTTCGCCGACCACCCCCGCCGGCACCGGCTCCAGGTTGCCATCCAGCACGTACAGGGTGCGGCCACCCAAGGGCGTGCCGATCGGCATCAGTGCCGGCAGTGGCCGCGCCCCGCACACGTACTCGGCGCAGTCGAGGAAACTGGCGGTCACGGTGGTTTCGGTCGGGCCATAGGTATTGAGCAGGCGCACATGCCCGAGCCCGGCCTGGGCCCACAACTTGACGCCTTCCGGTGGCATCGCCTCGCCGGTGGCGCTGACCTGGCGTAACCGGCCGTAATCGCGGGGGCCCTTGCGCGCGAATTCCTGGGCAATCAGGAACCAGTACGCGGTGCTCAGGTCCGCCACGGTCATGCCATTGTCGATGACTTCGCGGTAAAAGCTCTCGCTGTCCCAGACCTCATTGCCGCGAATGATCACGCCCGCACCGACACACAACGCGGGAAACAGCTGCTCGATAAACCCATCGAAGTTCAGCGACGAAAACAGCAGCACGCGATCCTGTGCGCTCAATTGGAAGTAGCCGATGGCGACATCGGTATGGCCGGTGAGCGCCTCATGGCTGATGTCCACGCCCTTGGGCATGCCGGTGGAGCCGGAGGTGTAGATGACGTAAGCCAGGTTCAGTGGGCTGACCTGGGTGAGCGGGGCGTCGCCGGCGTAGCTGGCAAGGTCGGCGGCATTCAGGTTGAGGTTCATCACCGCGATGCCCTCCGGAATGCTCAGGCCCGAGCCGATCGCCGCCTGGGTGAGCACCAGGGCAATCCCGCTGTCCTGCATCATGTGGCGCAGACGGTCTTGCGGATACTCCGGGTCCAGCGGCACATAGGCGCCACCGGCCTTGAGGATCGCCAGTAAGCCGATGACCATTTCCATCGAGCGCTCAAAAGCCACGCCGACGCGCACATCCGGCCCAACTCCCATGGCGATCAAGCGGTGAGCCAGACGATTGGCCTGTTGCTCAAGCTCGGCGTAGCTCAGGCGCGCATCGCCCAGCAGCAGCGCGATCGCGTCCGGCGTCAAGGCCGCCTGTGCGCTGATGCGCTGAGGCACGGGGAGACTGTTGATCGCCAGTGCTGGTGGGTTCCAGTCCTCCAGGATCAGCCGACGCTCCACCGGGTCGAGCAACGCCAGGTCGCCCAGCGCCTGTTCCGGCTGCGCGCTGATGGCTTTAATCAGGTTCTGCCAATGCCCGGCCATGCGTTGCACGGTGCTGGCGTCGAACAGCTCGGCGTTGTATTCAAGGCTGGCGTAGTAGCCCGCCGGGCCGCTGCCGGCATCGATCGACAGGTCGAACTTGGCTTGGGGCAAGTCGCTGTCGATAAACGCCAGTTCAAGGTCGCCCAACTGGAATAATGTCGCGGTGTTGTCCTCGACCCTCCAGTTGAACAGCGTCTGGAAAATAGGCGCATGTTCGGCACTGCGCTCAAACGACAGGTTATCCAGCAGCAGTTCGAAGGGCACATCGGCATGCTGCAAGGCCGCCTGTGACTCCTTGCGCAGGCGGCGCAGCAACTCGACCGCACTCATGCGTGCGTCGAGGCGCGCGCGGTAAACCTGGGTGCTGACAAAACACCCCACCAGCGCCTGGGTCTCTTCCAGGTGGCGCGTCGCGTTGGGCACGCCGACACAGAAATCCTGCTGGCCGCTGTAGCGGCTGAGCAGGATCTGCCAGGCCGCCAGGAACACCACGAACGGCGTGATGCCTTCGCGTGCGCACAGCGCGTCGACCTGCTGTTTCAGCGCAGCCGGCAGTTGGATATGACAGTGGGCGGCGGGTTGGCCGGTGGTCTTCAGGCGTGGCCGGTCGGTGGGCAGTTCGAGCACCGCAAAGTCATTGTCCAAATAGCTGCGCCAGTAGGCGATACCGTGTTCCAGGCCTTTTCCGCTGGCCTGGGTGTCGCGCTGCCACTGCGCATAATCGGCGTATTGCACTGCCAGCGCGGGCAACGGGTGGTGCTCGCGGGTGCCGGTGCTGATGCGGTACGCCTCGCACAGGTCCTGGACCAGGATCGCGTTGGACCACGCATCGGAAACGATGTGGTGCATGGTGATCAGCAGCGCGTGTTCCTGCTCGTCCAACTGCAGCAACTGCGCGCGCAACAGAGGCCCTCGGGTCAGGTCGAAGGGCTGCGTGTTCTGCGCCTGGATCCGTTGATCGAGCAGGGCCTGGCGCTCGGCGGCCGGGTAGGCGCGCAGGTCCTGGCGATCCAGGCGGAAGCAGGCCTGCGGATCGACTTCCTGGAACGGCTGACCATTGATCTCGACAAAGCGGCTGCGCAGGATCTGGTGGCGCTCGATCACCTGCGCGAGGGCGCTTTCCAGGGCCTCGGCGTGCAGTTGCCCCTTGAGCCGAAACGCGCGAGGCAGGTTATAGGCGCTGCTGCCGGCGTCGTATTGCTGCTCGATCCATAGGCGTTGCTGCGCATAGGACAACGGCGCCGGGCGTGTCGAGTCGCGTGGGCTGATGCGCGGCGCGGTGGCCTCGTCGCCCAGCAGAAGGGCCAGCAGTTCGTCGTCTTGAATATCGTCAGTGGCAGTCATTGCAGGTCTCGGGCGTTAAGTCAGGGTCGATGGCGGTGCGCAGGGCTCAGGCCAGGCTGTTGGCCTGGATCACTTTGCCGCGTTCCAGGCGGACCAATTGGTCGGCGACATCGAAGTAACGGTCGTCATGGCTGATGACGATGATGGTCTTGCCCAGGCGCTTGAGGTCGGGCAGCAGCTCGGTGTAGAAAATCCGGCGGAAGGTCGGGTCCTGATCGGCCGCCCATTCGTCGAACACCAGCACCGGGCGCTCTTCCAGCCAGGCATTGAGCAATGCCAGGCGCTTGCGCTGGCCGGTCGACAGGTCTGTGGTGGTAAAGGCGCCGTCGCGTACGCTGACCTTGTGCGCGATTTCCAGGCGCTCCAGGTACTGGTCGACATCGGCCGGCAGCTGTTTGCCGTGCTCGCCCTGCACCAGTTCGTCGAACAGGTAGTAGTCGGAAAAGATGGTGGTGAACAGTTGGCGATAATCGTCACGGCTGTGGGCATCGACGGCCTTGCCGTTGAGCATGATCTGCCCATGCTGGGGCGTGTAGAGGCCCAGCAGCAGTTTGATCATGGTGGTCTTGCCGCAGCCGTTTTCCCCGACGATAAACAGGATTTCGCCTTGCTCGATCGTCAAGTTCAGCGGGCCGAGCTTGAACGGTTCGAAACCCTCGACAGCCGGGAAGGCGTAGCTGACATCGCGCAGTTCAAGGCTGTGCACGCTTTGTTTCACATGGGGCTGGTCAACGATCAGCAGATGCGGTTCCGGTGAGGAAAACTGCTCCGACAGCTCGGCAATGCGTCGGAAAGCGATCTGCGCGCGACTGACGATCGGCAAGGTGCCGATCAGGTGTTCCAGCGGCCCTTTCATGTACAGCAGCACCAGCACGAAGCCACTCATGACTTTCTGATCGACGCTTGGCCAGAACGATTGCAGGGCCAGCGCCAGGCCGATCACCACGAAGAACAGCATCGAGCCCAAGGTCTTGGCGACCACGAAAATATTGATCGAGCGGATATGGGTGTCTCGGATCTTGTTCGCTGTGCCTTCGATGCGGTGGCTGAACATGCGAAAGCGTCGCGGACGATGAATGCGCAGCTCTTTGGCGCCGGCGTTCAGTGCGCTGTAGTGCTTCTGCAGTTCGTCTTCGGCTTCGCGGGCCGCGAAGAACCCCTTGATCCCCATTTGCCGCGCCAGGTACTGCACGGCGCTGCCGATGATGATCGCGAGGGTGGTCAGCAGGAACATTTCCCATGACAGCATCGCCAGGTAACCCAGGCAGCCGAGGGTCACGGTGAACGAGATCGCCAGCGGCGCGAAGTCGAAGGCGAAGTCGCTGATGGTGTTGACGTCGTGGGTCAATACCGGAATCAAACGGTGGGCCCGATAGCGTTCGATCTGTTCAACCGGCGCGCACAGCACCTTGGCGCCCAGGTCCTTGCGCAGGCGGGCGATCACGTGTTGGCCGACATAGTTGGTACCGATATCGGACACGATCGAGCTGACCAGGCCCAGTACGCAGAAACCGGCGAATGCCAGCACCATGCTGGAGTTGAGTCCACCCTCGGTGTGCAGGGTGGTGTTGATCGTGGCCAGCAGCGCGGTCACGCACAAACCGCCCAGAATGCCGAGGGCAATGGAGATGCTCAGCGTCACCCAATAAGGCTTGAGCAAACTGAGCACTTCTCGAAAGGCGCTGCGTGGTTTGGCAGTCATGTAAAACGTTCCTCGGCGTTTGGGGTTTTGCGGTGGGTCCGTGGTATCGAACCTTTATGGAACGAAAGGGCAGCCCCTGAATTTAGCGGTGAGTGTGCGATGCGCGGGGAAGGACGGGAGCCGGGAGGGGAGGGGCCAGACAGACCCCCGACGGCGCGGCCGTCGAGGGTGGGTGGGGTCAGAGGTCGCGTACGACGCGAAAGCCGATCCAGTCGCCGCGGGTTTCTACCCAGATGGTGTTGCGGTTGCCTGAACGCGAGAACACCGGCGCCTCGCCCCAGTCGTTGCCGCGAATCTGCCGGGCTTTGCAGTCGCCGTCGGCAATCCAGGCGCTGCCATCGGCGGGTGCGCCGACATAGTTCTTGTGCTCGCAGTCGGCGACGAACTCATAGACGTTGCCGTGCATGTCGTACATGCCGAAGGCGTTGGGCGGGTAGCTGCCGGCGGGTGAGCTGTAGCTGTAGCCATCGGTCGGGCCGTAGGTGTTGGCATGTTTGGCGATGCTGTACTGGCTGCCCTCATCGAACGGGAAGGGGAACGGGCCGGTCGAACCGGCGCGGGCCGCGTATTCGCGCTGGGCCTCACTGACCAGGTGGTACTTCTGGCCGGTCTTTTTCGACAGCCAGGCGACGTACTTTTCGGCATCCTCGATGCTCATGCACACCGCCGGCTGGCGGGGGGCTTGAGGGTAGCGCGGCTTGCTGGCGATACACTCGCGGCCGGGGCGCTCATCGCCATCGGCGATCTTCACGCCGCTCTGGCGCAGGTAGCTGTCCCACTCGCCGGCCGTTATGTGAAAGCGGCTCATGGCGAACGGTTTGGCGAAGGTCACCGGGTGCATCGGGCCCTCGTCGGGCTCGCGGCCGACTTCATCCTCCGGCGTGCCCATGGTGAAGGTGCCGGCGGGCAGCACGACCATTTCCGGACAGTCCTTGCAGTCCTTGAACACCTTGCCGGGCTCGGGCGCCGCCGCGTGGGCCAGGCCGGGCAACAGCGCGCCGCACAGGAGGGTCAGAAGCAGGGCTGTCAGGAGTTTCAGGTGAGTGACAGTGTTCATGCAGGTCTCTCGATCAAAGGAAAAAGGGCGCGTCAGACCTGTTTGCTGAGCAAGGTCATAAAGCGTTGGATTTCGCCGCTGTTGTTGAGCAGGCCGGGGGCGGTACGGATCACCGGGCCGGCGTCACGGTCGACCGCGTCGATCACCACGCGGTTTTTCATCATGGCTGCGGCGAACCGGTCGCAGTCCTGGCCCTTGATCCGGAAGAAGGTAAAACCGGCCGACAGGTCAGGGCTCGCGGGGGTCACCATCTCGACCTTGGGGTGGTCCAGCAGCTGCTGTTTCAGCTCGCTGTTGAGCTGATGAATGCGCGCCTGCACCTGCGCCTTGCCCAACTGCAGGTGCAGTTTGAAGGCTTCATCCGCCGCCCAGCGGTGCTCGAAGGCGTGGTAGCCGCCCGGCGTCATGGTGGTGGCGAAGTTGGTGTCTTCGGAGAAGGTCGGCACCAGGGGCGTCACGTCATTGTTCTGCGCCGAGCGCGCGCAGACGATGCCGGTGCCGCGCGGGCCGAACATCCACTTGTGGGTGCCGGCGATAAAGTAGTCGCAGTGCATGTCCGGGAAGTCGAGGTTTTCCACGCCGAAGCCGTGCACGCCATCGACCACATAGAGGATGCGGTCTTTGTCGTCACGCTGACGGTTGTGCTCATCCACCAATCTGCCGATCTCGCCTATCGGCAGCTTGACGCCGCTGCCGGACTGCACCCAGGTCATGCCCAGTACGCGGGTGTTGGGGCGGATATTGCGTTGGATGTTGCCGAGCACTTCGTCGACGGAGACCCGGTTGGCATCCTCGAACAGCGTTATCTTGCGCACCTGGGTGCCTTCTTTGCGCACGCGAAAATCCAGGCTGTATTGGGTGGCGTAGTGCTCGTGGATGGTAGTCAGAATTTCCTGGTCCGGGCGCACCTGGATCCCGCCGTAGATCATCGCCAGGCCTTCGGAGGTGCTGCCGGTGAGGGCGATCTGCGCGGGTTGGGCCTTGAGGTAGCGCCCGGCCCATTCGCGCACCTGGCCTTCGCGTTTCCAGGTTTCCTCCAGGTCCCAGTCCATCGCCAGCCCAGGGTTGCGGTCGATTTGCAGCCGATAGCGCTCGATGGCTTCACGCACCGGTTTGGGGTGGGACGTGACCAGGAAGTTGGAAAAATGCAGGTAGTCGGGGTCTTGGTTGAACAGCGATTTGAAGCGTGTCCATGGCGCCTGCGATGGCGCAGTCGGCGCCTGGGCAAAGGCGGCAGCGCCCAGGGGCAGGCTCGCGGCAAATACCCCGGCCTGCTTGAGAAATGTACGGCGGTCGGTCATGGCTTGCTTCACCGGTGATTAGCGGTTGGCCAAGGGCTTGGCGGATTGTTGGACCTGCTCCCATACCCGCAGGAAGTTGCCTCCCCACAGTTTGGCGATGTCTGCCTCGGAATAGCCGCGCTGGATCAGTTCGGCGGTGACGTTGCGTATTTCACCGACGTTGTTCCAGCCGTCGATGCCGCCGCCGTCATTGAAGTCCGAGGCGATGCCGACGTGGTCGATGCCGATCTTGCGCACGGTGTAGTCGATGGCGTCACCCAGGTCCTTGAGGGTGGCCTTGGGTTCTTTATCAAGGATGCCGTACAGCTCGCCGGCGTACTGGCCGAACTTTTGCTCGGGCCAAGCCGCGATGATCGCATCGCCCGGCATCAACGCCATCGCCAGGTTCGGCAGGGGTGGCAGGTCGAAGCGCGCGCGCAGGGCGTTGAGCTTGTTCTGGGTCGGCTGGCTCAAGGGCCGTAGATACGCCGGGAAGGCCACCACCTGCACCACGCCGCCACTGTTTTTGATCAGTTGCAGTTCCTTGTCGCTGAGGTTGCGCGGGATATCCACCGCTGCGCGCGGCGCCGAATGCGAGGCGACCATTGGTGTGCGGCTCAATTGTGCAACCTGCTCCAATGCCTTCGTCGACATCTGTGAGACATCGATGATCACCCCGAGGTCATTGAGGCGGTGCACGGCTTGCTTGCCGATCGCTGACAGCCCGTCGAGGGCATCCGGGGAGTCATTGAAAAACGGCAGCGGGCGCGACGAGTCGGACCAGGTGTTATTGCCGATGTAGCTGAAGCCGAACATGCGCATGCCGCGCGCGGCCCACAGGTCCAACTGGTTCAGGTCGTCGCCCAGTGGGTAGGCATTGAGCATGCTGATAAAAATCGCAAACTTGCCTTCGCCGTGCAGGCGCCGAAAGTCATCCGGTGTATAGGCGATGCCCACTTGATTGGGGAAATCGCGCACCATGCCGGAGATGATCTTGTAGCGCACTTCCTGCTCGTGGCGCGCTTCCTCGACAAAGCCTTCGGTGGGTCTGTGCGGCGCGTTGGGCCCGCTCCAGATTTCGGGCCAGCCGAAAATCGTCAGCGCGGCACCCGACAATCGGCCACGCGCTGCTTTGGCCAGGTCGAATTGATCGCTGCCGTCCTTGTCGGCTTCCTTGCCGGCGGTGCCGAAGTCCAGGGGCACGGTGATATGGCTGTCGAACGACAGCAAGCGGTCCTGCAGTTCGTTGGCCTGTTTGATCACCGCCAGCGGGTAGCCGGCATTGCCTTTGAACAGATAATCCCAGGCCAGGAAACCAGCCCCGGCAGCGATGGCCAGTGCCAGCGGCAGGCCGATGTACAGCGCCTTTTTCGAACGTGGTTTTGTCATTGCCATCTCAGTCAGTTGAGGCCTTCGCTATCAGGGAAGAACGAGTGATGGGCGGCGAAATTTAGACCCTGGCGCCAGCCCGCTAAATTTCCCCGGCCTGCAAACGTTCTAGCTCTGATAAAACCGTTTCCTAAGGTAGACAATGACCATCTCTCGACGTGGGTTCATCGCAGGCCTGGCGCTGACCGGCGCTGCGGTGCCGGCTGCTTTCTATGCCCATCGCGAGTTGACGCGTGAAGAGTTTCCGATCACCCCCGGCGAAGCCACGGTGGAGCTGGCCGACACTGCCGGTCAGCACCTGGCCAACACCCTGCGTGGTGTCTGGAGCCTGCGCCTGGAAGGTCGCGACGCCGGCCTCAAGGGCCTGCCGGTGCAAGGCCTGGAGCTGATGCTCGATATTGCCCCCCGAGGCCGTGGCCTGCGGGGCTACCTGGACACCGCCGCCAACCTGCGTGCCGAGGGTGAGCCGCGCTACCGCGTGCTCGGTGACCTGCTGACGGGCGAGGGGGCTTTGCTGTATTGGCGGCTGATCGATCGCGATTCGGTTGATGGCGTGCCTGCCTATGAGTTCAAGATGACCCTTGATGAGGTCTGGGCCGACTTTGGCAACGCCGGCAGCGGCACCCTCAGCGGACAGATCGTCGACCTGGATCGGCCCCTGGCGATGACTGAGCGCGATAACCGTTTTATCGCCCACAAACAGCTGTTTCCCGAAGCACGCCAGCGCATTGGCCTCAACCCGACCCTGCTGGCCTGGCTGATCGCCCCGGAGCACCGCTTGTTTCACCAGCTGTGGCACGCCACCCGTGACCAGTGGCACAAGCTGTCCGAGGAAAAACGCGACGCTCTGCGTGGTATCGGCTGGCAACCCGGGCCGCGCGGGCAGGAGCGTGACGCGCGCGGTAAGCGCAAGGACCGTAACGGCTCGGGTATCGACTTCTTTTTTATGCACCGCCACATGCTCGGCGCCGCCCGTGCGATGCAGGACTTGCCGTCATGGCCGGCGTTCCCCACGCCGCAACCGGCACTGGAGCGCGACCGCCTGGGTTTTGTGCGCTACTTCGACAACCACGACGGCTTTGCCTTGCCCCCCACCTGGTCTGCCCCGGACGACAGCGAGTACACCCAGTGGGTCAGCGATATCAAGGCGGCCGAGACCTACCACAGCAATTTCCAGGTGTGGGAATCCCAATACCGCGACCCGCGCTACCTGGCCCAGTTCACCTTGGGCCAGTTGGGGTCGCAGATGGAACTGGGGCTGCACGACTGGCTGCACATGCGCTGGGCCTCGGTGCCGCGCGACCCTTCCAACGGCGCGCCGGTGCCCATGGCGCGTGATCCGGCCGACTTCGCCGCGCGTTGGTATGCCGCCGAGAACGACTTCCTTGGCGACCCGTTTTCGTCCCACGTCAACCCGGTGTTCTGGCACTTCCACGGCTGGATCGACGACCGCATCGAAGACTGGTTCCGCGCCCACGAACGCTTCCACCCCGGCGAAGTGACGCGGCGGGAAATCAACGGTGTGGCCTGGTTCGCGCCGGGGCGCTGGGTGGAAATCGGTGACCCGTGGCTGGGTCCGGACACCCACGGCTGCAGCACCACGCCGGGGCTGCAGATGGGGAAATCCATGGAAATGGACCCGGAGACCATGAAACTCGCCTTGCGCATCACCTTTGGCGCCGATGACGACGCGCTGCAAGGCTTGTTCAGGCGCGTGCCGAAGCGGCCCTGGTATGCGCGGCATTTGAAGGTGAAGAAGGCCTGATCACGGTCAGGCCGCCGCTCGCGCGGCCTTCGCATCACCTCAGCGCATGCGCCGTCCTCACCCTCACTTTCGGCTGAGCCTGGGTGCATGTGGCCAGCGCCTGCTGCACATCCGCCAGCAGGTCGGCCACGTCTTCAAGGCCGACCGACAGCCGCACCAACCCTTCGCTGATGCCGTGGTGTGCGCGTTCTTCCGGGGTGTAAGTGGAGTGGGTCATACTCGCGGGGTGCTGGGCCAGTGACTCGGCGTCGCCCAGGCTGACCGCGCGGGTGAACAGCTTAAGGGCATTCATGAAGCGTCGCCCGGCGTCGACCCCGCCCTTGAGCTCGAAGGCGAGCATGCCGCCGGCCTGGCTCATCTGGCGGGCCGCCAGTTCGTACTGGGGGAAACTGCGCAGGCCAGGGTAGGTCACCCACGCGACGGCCGGGTGCGCTTGCAAGGCTTCAGCCACCGCCTGGGCATTGCTGCAATGGCGGTCCATGCGCAGGGCCAGGGTCTTGAGGCCGCGCATCAGCAGCGCAGCATCCTGGGGCGACATCACCGCGCCGGTCAGGTCCTTGAGGCCTTGCAAACGAATGCGCCGCGCCAGCGCTGCGTTGCTGACCGCGACGCCGGCGGTGATATCGCCATGACCGCTGAGGTATTTGGTGGCCGAGTGCACCACCACATCGGCGCCGAGTTCCAAGGGGCGTTGCAGATAGGGCGTGCAATAGGTGTTGTCGACCACCACCGTCACATTCGGCTGTTGGTGGGCGAGGGCGGCCACGGCGGCGATATCCACCAGTTGCAGGGTGGGGTTGGCCGGGGTTTCGCAGTAGATCATGCGCGTGGCGGGGCTGAGCGCGGCCTGCACGGCGGCGAGGTCGCTGAGATCAACGTGGCGCACCTTGACGCCGAACTCGCCGATGCCATGGTGCAGCAAGGCGAAGGTACAGCCGTAGAGCGTCCGGCTGACGATCACTTCATCGCCTGGGCGCAGCAGGGTCCAGAGCGTCGCGGCAATCGCACCCATGCCGGAGCTGAAGGCCACGGCCGCCTCACCGTTTTCCAGGCTGGCCATACGGGTTTCCAGCAGCGCCAGGGTCGGGTTGGAAATGCGCGTATAAAAATGCCCGTCGGCGTCGCCGGCAAAACACGCGGCGCCATATTCGGCGGTGGGGAAGGCAAAGGTGGCCGAGAGATAGATTGGCGGCACCAGCGCACCGTGGTGGTCCTGGGGGTCGTAACCGTGGTGAATGGCACGGGTGGAAAAGCCGAACGCAGGGTGTTTAGTGTTCATGTCGGGCGCTCCTTATTTCCTACAATGCTATGCTCATAACCGTGGCTGATTCGTGCAAATGTTGCCGCTAAATCCCACGTCCTGGGATGAAAACACCCGAATAACAATGAACAGAGGCAAACCATGCCCATCATCCTGGATCGTACCGACAAGGCGTTACTGAACGCCCTGCAAAGCAACGCCCGTTTAACCGTGGCCGAACTGGCCGAGCGAGTCTCCCTGACCACTTCACCGTGCTGGCGCCGGGTGCGCCACCTGGAGGAGAGCGGCGTGATCAGCGGCTACCAGGCGATCCTGTCGCCCAAGGCGCTTGGCTATGGGGTCACGGCGTTTGTCAGCATCATGATGGAGAGCCACACCCAGGACATCGCCCGCGCGTTTGAGCAGCGCTTGTTGGAAATTCCGGAAATCGTGGCCTGCCACAACGTGTCGGGGCGCTACGATTTTTTGCTGGAAGTGGTGGCCAAAGACCTGGAATCGTTTGGCGAGTTTGCGCGGGAGGTGTTGCAGACGTTGCCTTGTGTCAAAGAGATTTATTCGAGTTTTTCCTATAAATCGATGAGGCCGTTGCGGGTGCTTGCGCTGCCTGCTTGAGGGTGTCACGGCGCTTAGCCAGACAGCACGTACATCCAATTTTCCCGGTGCCATCCCCGCCACACTCCCCTCATCGCTGACACATCAAGGCAGAGGGGGCACCCCATGGACCCAGCAGCAAAAACAGGGCCTGACGAAGTCGTTACCCTGGTGGTCAAACACCTGATCAAACCAGGCCTGGAAGCCGATTACGAAGCCTGGCTGCGGCGCATCGTACGCATCGCCGGCGAGCGCCCCGGTCATCTGGGTGTGGACGTGGTGCGCAGTCAACAGAACTCCCTGGCGCTGTTCACTTGCGTGCTGCGCTACCGCTCCACCGACGACTTGGAAACCTGGCTCGATTCCCCCGAGCGTAAAAGCCTGATCGCAGAAGCGGCACCCATGCTGTCCGATGGCGACAACACCGAAATCGGCGCGGTCAACGAGTTCTGGTTCAGCCCGGCGCTGGAGACCAGCGCCAAGCCACCGCGCTGGAAGCAAGCGGTGGTGACCTTGTTCGTCATCCTGCCGCTGACCCTGTTGGTGCCCATCGTGTGGGGCCCGGTCCTGCGCTTGCATCCCTTCCTGTCCAACTACGTGGTCGCGACCTTTCTGGTCACCCTGACCATCGTCCTGTTGGTGGTTTACCTGCTGATGCCGGCCGCCACCCGCCTGTTCGCTCCCTGGCTTGAAGCCTCTGTAAAGGAAACCCTATGAACGCTGATCTGATTCTGTTCAATGGCCAATTCCACACCGTGGACCGTGAAAACCCGCGCGCCACCGCTGTGGCCATCCACCAGGGCCGTTTCGTTGCGGTCGGCACCGACGCACAAGCCATGGCCCTGAAGGGCAGTGGCACTCAGGTCATCGACCTGAAGGGGCGCACGGTGATCCCCGGCCTCAACGACTCGCACCTGCACCTGATCCGTGGCGGGCTGAACTACAACCTTGAACTGCGCTGGGAAGGCGTGCCATCTCTGGCCGATGCGCTGCGCATGCTCAAGGACCAGGCCGACCGCACGCCCACGCCGCAATGGGTACGCGTGGTCGGCGGCTGGAACGAATTCCAGTTCGCCGAAAAGCGCATGCCGACCCTGGAGGAACTCAATCAGGCCGCCCCGGACACGCCGGTGTTCGTGCTGCACCTGTATGACCGCGCCTTGCTCAACCGGGCCGCCCTGCGCGTGGCCGGTTACACCAAGGACACGCCGAATCCGCCGGGCGGCGAGATTGTGCGCGACAGTCACGGCAACCCCACCGGCATGCTGGTGGCGCGGCCCAACGCGATGATTCTGTATTCGACCCTGGCCAAGGGCCCGAAACTGCCGTTGGAGTACCAGGTCAACTCGACCCGTCAGTTCATGCGCGAACTCAATCGCCTGGGCCTGACCAGCGCCATCGACGCCGGCGGTGGTTTCCAGAATTACCCCGATGACTACGCGGTGATCGAGCAACTGGCCAGGGACGAACAGTTGACGGTGCGTATCGCCTACAACCTGTTCACCCAAAAGCCCAAGGAAGAACTCAGCGACTTCAAAAACTGGACCGGCAGCGTCACCCTGCATCAGGGCGATGACTACCTGCGTCACAACGGCGCCGGCGAGATGCTGGTGTTCTCGGCGGCGGATTTCGAAGACTTCCTGGAGCCGCGTCCGGACCTGCCGTTGACCATGGAGCAGGAGCTGGAACCGGTGGTGCGCCACCTGGTGGAGCAGCGCTGGCCGTTCCGCCTGCACGCCACGTACAACGAATCCATTTCGCGCATGCTCGACGTGTTCGAAAAGGTCAACCGCGACATTCCGTTCAACGGCCTGCCGTGGTTCTTCGACCACGCCGAGACGATCACGCCGCACAACATCGAGCGCGTGCGTGCCCTGGGCGGCGGTATCGCGATCCAGGATCGCATGGCGTTCCAGGGCGAGTACTTTGTCGAGCGTTACGGCGCCAAGGCCGCCGAAGCCACGCCACCGATCAAGCGCATGCTCGCCGAAGGCGTGCCGGTGGGGGCGGGCACCGACGCCACGCGGGTGTCGAGCTACAACCCGTGGACCTCGTTGTACTGGATGGTCAGCGGCCGCACCGTCGGCGGTCTGGAGCTGCTTGCCGAAGGGTTGCCGCGCCTCACCGCGCTGGAGTTGTTCACCCACGGCAGCGCGTGGTTCTCGTCGGAGCAGGGCAAGAAGGGCCAGATCAAGGTCGGCCAATTGGCTGACCTCGCCGCGCTGTCGGCGGATTTTTTCAGCGTCGATGAAGAGGCCATCAAGTGGATCGAGTCGGTGCTGACCGTGGTCGGCGGCAAGGTGGTGTACGGCGCCGGCGACTTCGACGATTACGCGCCACCGCGGGTGCCGGTTTTGCCGGACTGGTCACCGGTGGTCAAGGTGCCGGGCCACTGGCGTCCGAGCTCGCCGATGCAGGCTCAGGTTCACCACTGCAGCGGCCCCTGTGGCGTGCATTCCCATAGCCATGAGAAAGCGCGCCTTTGCAGCGTGCCGGTCAGCGACTTCCAGGGTTTCTGGGGCGCGTTCGGCTGCTCGTGCTTTGCCTTTTAAAACCCCCAAAGGAGTTAACCCATGACGTACAAACGCTTGAACAAAGACGATGCGGTCGTCCTGTTGGTCGATCACCAGACTGGCCTGATCTCTCTGGTGCAGGATTTCTCGCCTAACGAGTTCAAGAACAACGTGCTGGCTCTGGCCGACGTGGCCAAGTTCTTCAACCTGCCGACCATCCTCACCACCAGCTTTGAAAGCGGCCCTAACGGCCCACTGGTACCCGAGCTCAAAGAGCTGTTCCCGGACGCGCCGTACATCCCGCGCCCAGGCCAGATCAACGCGTGGGACAACGAAGACTTCGTCAAGGCCGTCAAGGCGACCGGCCGCAAGCAGATCATCATTGCCGGTGTGGTGACGGACGTGTGCGTCGCGTTCCCGACCCTGTGCGCCCTCAGCGAAGGCTTTGAAGTGTTCGTGGTCACCGACGCCTCGGGCACCTTCAACGAAACCGTGCAACAGGCCGCCTGGGCACGCATGACCGCCGCCGGCGCGCAACTGGTGAACTGGTTCTCGGTGGCCTGCGAGCTGCAGGTCGACTGGCGCAATGATATGGAAGGCCTGGCCAACCTGCTGTCGCCGCGCATTCCCAACTACCGCAACCTGATGAACAGCTACTCGGCGTTCACCGCCAAATAACCTGCTCTCAACCTGCAGGTAACCCTGTGTGGGAGGGGGGCAAGCTCCTTCCCACATTTTAGATTTGTGGTGTTGCGACCGTCCGGTTATAAAACACGCTATCGTCCACCGAGAAGCGACAATGAACCCCTTCGAAGACATGCGCCTGTTCTGCCAGGTCATGGAGTCCGGCAGCTTCACCGCCGCCGCCGAGCAACTGGGCCTGTCCAAGCAATTCGTCAGCCGCCGCCTGATCCAACTGGAAGACCGCCTCGGCGTGCGCCTGCTCAACCGCTCCACGCGGCGCCTGGACGTCACCCCCCTGGGGCAGAGTTATTACGAGTCCGCCTTGCGCCTGCTCGGTGAAGTCGAGCAAGTGGAACAGGGCATCGCCGGCCAAAACAGCGAACCGCGCGGCACCATCCGCCTCAGCGCGCCGTTGTCGTTCGCCATGGCGCACCTGGGGTGCCTGTTGCCGCTGTTCCTGCAGCGCCATCCCCAGGTGTCGGTGGAAGTCGACCTCAGCGACCGTCCGGTGGATCTGATCGGCGAGGGCTACGACCTGGTGCTGCGCATCGGCACTCTGGAAGACTCCACCCTCATTGCCCGACGCATCGCCAGCGTCGAACGTGTGTATTGCGCCAGCCCCGACTACCTGGCCGCGCGAGGCACGCCGCTCAAACCCGAAGACCTCGCCGAACACGACTGCCTGCCTTACGGGCATGGGCGCCAGGTGCAATGGCGTTTCAAGGGCAAGTTGCAAGCGTTGAACGTCAGCGGCCGTATGCGCGTCAACAACGGCGAGCTGCTGCGCGACACCGCCATTGCCGGCCTGGGGGTCACCTACCTGCCGACCTTCATCGTGGGCGACGCGCTGAAGGACGGTCGCCTGGTCACGCTGCTCGATGATTTCGCGCCAGAGGCGCTGACCCTGTCGGCGGTGTACCCCCAGCATCGGCAAAGTTCACGGCCGGTGCAGGCCTTGGTGGAGTTTTTGCGCGAACGCCTGGCTAGCGGCTGCTGACTGGCCTGACGGTTGCCTTTCCAGCGTCGTGGCTGTCAAAGCTGACCTTGGATAACGTTGTTTTCTGCGCGGGGCTGAGGTCTGATGAGCGCCGAAAACAGCACCTCGAAGGTTGGGCATTCATGCGGGCAGAACTTGCGCAATATGGCGGTATTACCGTGATGATTCCGGCCGCCGTGATGATTGCTGTCTGGTTATGGTATTCCACGCCGTGGGCACTTCGAGCCTGGGTTATCACGATCGGGGTTACGTATTCGATAGTGGCGGCCAGCAAGTTGCTGTTCAAAGGCTGGGGTGTGTCGTTTCAATACGCAGATATTGCGGTCATAAGCGGGCATGCCATGAACACCTGTTTAATGGTGACGGTGGCCAGCAGTCTGGCAGTGCGCCAGTTCAATTTAGCGTGGCGCTGGCCGGCGGCGTCAGTGGGGTCGCTGATCAGCGTCGGGTTCAGCGCTTATTGTGTCGCGCCTTATATACATCCGCTGAATGAAGCCCTGGCCGGTGCCGCACTGGGGACGGTGGCAGCGCTTGCCTTTCTGTGGCGCATCGACGCGGCGAACATCAAGGTGTCTCCCGCGTTCATGGGCGCTGGGCTGGTATTTTTGCTGGTCTGTGCGCTGGTGCCCAAATACAACGCCGAGCTGTTGCTCAACCGCGTTGCCGTGGGCCTTTCAGGCGCCGAGACGGCCCATCAGGCACCTGCCTGGCGCCTGGAAACCTCCCATGGCAGCGCCGCAACCCCCTGACACGCTCATGACCGCCCCTGCGTTCGACCAATATTGGCCAGCAACTCGGCGGTCTTGACCTGCATGAACTGGCTGTCGCCACGGCTCTCCACGCACAGGCACACCGACAGCGCATCACTGACCTGCAGCTTGAAACGCCAGTCGGCAAAGACCATCGACAGGCCGGCGCCGCTCTCATTGCTGTCCAGGGAATTGTCGGCGTACAGCACCTGCATGTGCTCCACGACACGGCTCGAGTTGCTCACCTCGACATGAATATTTCCCGAAGAAGGAAAGAGGCCAATACGCTCTACCAATAACTTTGACGTGTTCATGGCCGTTCCCTTGTTATTGCACTCAGGCGGCACTTTATTATGCGAAGGGGGAAAAGTACTCGAATGTTATTTTTAGTCGGGTACTGCACGGGTTGTTATTTTTTGTCTTGCGCGATAGATGGTCGATGTTTAAGGGCTGTGAGCATAATTGTCCCGTCGTTAGTTGTTGGTATTTAAATAAGGTCATCCCTTTTGCCGAAGAATAAGTGTGCGGTGCGTGGGAGGTTGCCTTGTTCAAAAACATATTGATTGTGTGCATTGGCAATATCTGCCGCAGCCCTATGGCAGAACAGTTATTGCGTGCCGCGCTGGCGTCCTCCGGGATCGCTGTGCGTTCGGCGGGTTTGGCGGCCTTGCGTGATCAGCCGCTGGAATCCACGGCCGGGCAGGTGCTGCACGAGCACGGGCATGTGCCCCAGGGGCACAGGGCACGGCAACTCAGCGCCGAGGCAGTGAGCGAAGCCGACCTGATCCTGGTGATGGAGCAGCGGCATATCGACGGCGTGCTCGACCTCGCCCCCGAGGCACGGGGCAAGGTGTTCCTGCTGGGTAAGTGGCAGCACGACCGCGAAATCACCGACCCCTATCGCCAGGGCAAGCCGGCCTTTGTGCAGACCTATGCGTTGATCGAACAGGCGGTGCAGGCCTGGGCCCAGCGTCTGGCGCGCTGAAGTTCCCTCTTTAAACGATTGCAAGGACGAAGACGCGATTTATGTATTCACCCCAGAACGCTGCTCCGGACAGTCCCCACCGTGACGAGATCGACGTGCTCGGCATGCTCGGTACCCTGATCGATCACAAATGGCTGATCGCCGGGGTTACAGGCACCTGTATGGTGATTGGCGCGGCTTACGCGATCCTGGCGGCACCGGTGTATCAGGCGAACGCGTTGATCCAGGTGGAGCCGAAGAAGAACGACATGCTCGGCTTCTCCGACGTCAGCAGCCTGCTCGGCAAGGAGTCGCCGGCGGTGACCGAGATCGAGTTGATCAAGTCGCGCACGATTATCGGCAAGACCGTTGACACACTGGCACTGGATCTAACTATCACCCCCCAGCGCTTTCCGCTGATCGGTGGCTTCCTGGCGCGGCGTTATGTGCCGGAACACGATGGCGGTATCGCGCCGCCGTTGTTCGGCTTCAGCCGCTGGTCGGCGGGGGGCGAGCGTCTGGCACTGAGTACATTGAACCTGCCGGCCGCGCTGCTCGGAACAGACCTGATGCTGGTGGCCGGTGAGGCACAGACCTACCGCTTGTTTGATGAGGACGGCCGGGAGATCGCCGCGGGTAGTGTCGGCGAGGTGTTTTCTGGCGCCGGCGTGGAGGTGCTGATCAAAGAACTGCGGGCCAACCCCGGTGCGCATTTCAAGATTGTGCGCAAGCCGCGCCTGGATGCGGTGGCTGATTATCAGGACCTGCTGACCGTGATTGAGCGCGGCAAGGAGTCCGGAATCATCAGCCTGTCTCTGGAGAGCACGCGCCCGGCTCTGGCCATTCGCACGCTCAATGAGATTTCCAACCTCTACGTGAAGCAGAACGTCGACCGCACTTCGGCCGAGGCGGCGCAGAGCCTGTCGTTCCTTAATGACCAGTTGCCCCAGGTGCGCCGCGACCTGGAGAAGGCCGAAAACGCCTTGAACCGCTTTCAGACCCGCAGCAAATCCATTGACATCAGCCTGGAGGCCAAAGCAGTGCTCGACCAGGTGGTGGCCCTGGACACAGGCATCTCCGAACTCAAGCTGCAACAGGCCGAGATGGACCGTAAGTTCACCCCCCAGCACCCGGCGTACCGCGCCCTGCTCGCCAAGCTCGCTGAGCTCAACGCCAAGCAGGCGCAAATGACCCGGCGGGTCGAAGGTTTGCCCAGTACTCAACAGGAATTGCTCAGCCTGACCCGCGACGTGCAGGTGGGCACCGAGATCTATACGCAGTTACTCAACCGCTCCCAGGAGCTGGACGTGATGCGCGCGGGCACTGTGGGCAACGTGCGCCTGATCGACAGCGCCGACGCCAATCTCAGCAAACCGGTGGCGCCGCGCAAAGCGATTGTGGTGCTGCTGGCGATGCTGCTGGGCGGCATGCTTTCGGTGGGCCTGGTGCTGGTGCGCAGCCTGCTCAATCGGGGCATGGAAAGCCCGGACGATATCGAGAAACTCGGGCTGCCGGTATACGCGTCGATTCCCTTCAGCCTGCTGCAAAAGGCGGAGGAGGCCAATGCCCTCAAACACCGCTCTGGCGCTGCGAGGTTGCTGGCGGTCAACCACCCCCATGACTTGGTGATGGAGGCCATGCGCAGCCTGCGCACCAGCTTGCACTTCGCCATGCTCGAGGCCAAAAACAACCGTTTGATGATCACCGGCCCCAGCCCCGAAGTGGGCAAGACCTTTGTTTCGGCCAACCTTGCCGCCATCGTTGCGCAGTCGGGCCAGCGGGTGCTGTTGATCGATGCCGACATGCGCAAAGGCTACTTGCACAAAATGCTTGGCCAAGCGGTGGAGGTGGGGTTGTCGGACCTGCTGGTCAAGCGCTGTGATGTGCACGAGGCGATTCACCCGACCACTGTGGAGCGTTTCGATTTTATCGGTCGCGGGCAGATTCCGCCCAACCCGTCGGAACTGCTGATGCACCCCAATTTTGCCGCATTGCTGGCGCAGGTCAGCGAGCATTACGACTTGGTAATCATCGACACGCCGCCATTGCTGGCGGTGACCGACGCCGCGATTATCGGGCGCCAGGCCGGGACCAGTCTGTTGGTGACGCGGTTCGGGGTGAACTCGGCGAAGGAAATCGAGCTGACCCTGCGCCGCTTCCATCAGAACGGTATCGAACTCAAGGGCGCAATCTTCAATGGCGTGGAAAAGCGCCGTTCCGCCAGCTACGGCTATGGCGACTACGGCTATTACAGCTACGCCTACCAGTCCGACAAGGCTTGATGAGGGTGAACAAGGTGCTTGAGATGCCCCGTTCCTTGTCGCGGCGTTTTCGCCTCAACGTGCTCAGCTACGGCTACACCCAATTGGTGACGCTGGCGGCGCAACTGGTGCTGGTGCCGTTTTTCCTGCACGCCTGGGGCACCGGGCGCTATGCCGATTGGCTGGTGCTGACCGGGATTCCGTCGATGCTCAGCCTGCTTGACCTGGGGGTGGCCCAGGCGTCAGCCACCAACGCCACGCTGCGCGCCAGCCAGGGTGATGTGCCCGGTGCGCGGCGCAGTGTGCAGACCGCATTGGCGTTCACCCTGGCGGTGGTCGCATTGGTCGTACTGTTTGCCCTGACCCTCGGCCAGTGGCTCGACTGGGTGGCGCTGCTGGGGCTCAAGACCCTGGCGCCGGAACACGCCAGCCTGGTCGTGCTGTTTATGTCCGGCTACCTGTGTACACGCCTGCTGGGCGGGCCGATCGAGGCATGGTTTCGCACCATCGACAGGACCGTCGGCGGCGTTTTTATAATGGCCAACCGCAGAACCCTGGACATTGTGCTGTCCATCGGCGTGCTGCTGCTTGGCGGCTCCGAACTGCAATTGGCCCAGGGCATGTTCTACAGTCAAATGCTGTTTCTGCTGCTGGTCACTGTGTTTGTTCGGCGCATTTCGCCCTGGCCGTTGCTGGGTTTGGCGTCGGCGTCATGGGCGGAGTTTCGCGGCATCTGGAAACCGGCGGTGGGCAGTGCGGCGATCCCCCTGGCACAGGCCATCACTCTGCAGGGCGGGCTGCAAGTGCTCAACCAGATCGCTGGCCCTGCGGTGGTGGTGGGCTACACCATGGCGCGTACCCTGATGCGCCTGATCATTCAGTTGGGTATCACCTGCAGCAACGCACTCACGCCGGAGATTTCGCGGCTGGCCGGGCGTGGGCAGTTCGACGAGGCGCGACGCTTTACCCAGCGCGCCAGCTCGAAGGTGCTGGGCCTGTGCGTGCTGGTGTATGCCGCAGGTATCGCGGCCGGACCGCAGATAATTACGCTGTGGAGCCACGGCCTGGTGCAGGTCGACCGCGTGTCGCTGGCGCTGATCGGTGCTCACACCATCCTCAACGTGGCGTGGTTCATCCTCGCGGCTGTGCTGATTTCCACCAACCGCCACACCCGCACCTCGGTGATCTATGCCTTGAGCAGCCTGGCCGCGTTGCTGCTGTGGCTGGCGGGCAAGGAGCGCATTGATCCGGTGCTGGGCGCCTCATTGTTACTGGCGTTGCCGGAGTTGGTGGTGCTGGTTTACCTGCGGCTGATGCGCGGCACTGAGGTGCACCCATGATGCTGTCCCAAGCGCGGCTGACTCTTTACTTGCCACTGAGCTTTTTTGCCTTGCCATTGGCGCTGAGCAACAACCTGTCGCAGCCATTGGCCCTGCTGCTGTTGCTGCCGTTCGTGGTGTACGCGGGCCGTGGGGTTACGCGCGCGTTACCCTTGCTGGCGTTGGTGGTGGCCTCCAGCGTATTGCAGGTGCTGGTGAGCAGCGGTGCGAAAATATCCCTGTATCAATTTCTACGCTCCGGTATTCCGTTTTTCTATTTTGTGCTGCTGTTGGCCGGCTACGCCTATGTGCAGGCCAATGTGGCGAAAATCGCCCGCGCCCATAGCCTGCGCTATCGGCAGATCATCGAGCGGATCATTTACCTCTTTGCCCTCGGCCAGTTGTTGCAGGTCAGCTTGTACGGGGTGGGCATCGACTTGACCAACGCCGCCTCCAAGTCCAGCGACGAGGTGGGACGCATCATGCTGTTCCCCACCAGTTCGGCGGTCCTGTTGTTTTTCTATGCCTGCTGCCAACGCAGGATCGGTTTGATGCTGATTCTCGCGGTCACGCTGCTGGCGGCTGGTTCCAAGACTATTCTGGCGGCCATGGCGGTGATGATCCTGTTGTCGGCGATCACCCAGCGCAAACTCAAATCCCTGGCGGTGCTGGTGGTTGCCATCGGCGCGCTCGGCACGCTGACGTTCTATGCCAGCCCCCTGGCGGTTTCGCGCTTTGCCACCTACCTGTTCGAGGAAAAGGGCGAAGACGTGACCCGTGCCTTCGAGATCGCCCATGCCAGGGAGTCGTTCCTCGACAGCCCGGCCACGGTGTTCCTCGGCAATGGCTTGGCCAAGCAATTGACCCCCGGCGTGCCGACCAATGACGAGCGCTGGTTCGAGAATTCCAAGTTCGACATCGAGAACGGTTACTGGGGCGTGACCGCCAAACTGGGGGTGGTCGGTGTAGTGCTGTTTGGCCTGCTGTTCAGCGCTTTGCCGCGCACCCCCGTGTCGCTGGCGGTGGTGGCGATTCTGCTGATTTTTTCGTTCAAGACCAGTTACCAATTCTTCACCACCTTCGATGGCAGTTATTTGCTGGTGTGGTCAATGATCATCGGCCTGCTTAATCAGGCAGCGCCGGTTCGCCAGACCTTACCCACTCCCCATTTCTTATTGAGGCAGGCTGGTTCATGAACGCATCTTCACACCCCGTCAGAGCCGGGATACTGACGTACCATTTCAGCGAGAACTTCGGTGCCGTGCTGCAAGCCTATGCGTTGCAGCGTTGGCTGCAGCAGCAGGGTTTGCAGGTGAGCCTGATCAACTACCACCCAACCTATGTGGAGGATGGTAGCGAGCTGCGTCAGGTGTTTAATCCGCGCCAGTTCAAGGCCAACCTCAAGGCGCTGTACCTCAAGGCCCTAGCGCTGAAAACCCAGGTGCTTGGGCCCAATGCGCAGTCGCGACAGTTCCAGGCGTTCAAGGCGCGCTTTCTGAATATCCAGACGCCGCGCTACGCTACCGTCGAGCAACTCAACCGCGCGGTTGCCGGCCAGCAACTGCTGGTGGCGGGCAGCGACCAGATCTGGAACCCCTCGGGCCAGACCGGCCTGGACCCCGCGTACTTTCTGGCGTTTGACTGTGATAAAGCGACTCGCCGTATCTCCTACGCGGCCAGTTTCGGCAAGGAATACCTGGAGCCCGAATACCACGCCAAAGCAGAGGGCCTGCTCAAGCAACTGTCGGCGATCAGCGTGCGCGAGGAGAGCGGGGTGGCCATCGTGCAGCAGGTCGCCGGGTTGGCCGCCGAGTGTGTGCCCGACCCGACGCTGTTGCACCGCGATTATTCGGCGCTGCTGGCCACCGCCACCCAGACCCGCAGCGGTCATGTGTTCTGCTATGCGCTGCGTACCGGTGTGGGCGTGCGAGAAGTGGCGCAGGCGTTGTCCAGCCATGTGGCCGGGCCGATTGTCTCGCCGTACAACGCGCACCGGCGCTGGCGGCAGATCGGTGAGACCGTGCAGGTGGGCCCCCAGGACTGGCTCAAGTTACTCAAGGAAAGCGCCTACGTGGTGACCAATTCCTTCCATGCCACGGTATTTGCAATCATTTTCGAGAAGCCATTTATCGCCGTGGGCCTGCCGGGCACCAAGGCGTCGCTGAATGCGCGGGTGCGCAACTTGCTGGAGAAACTGCAGTTGTCTCAACGCTTCCTGCCGGCGGACGACGCAGGCCAGGTGCAACGCCTGATCGCGGTGCCTATCGATTGGGTCGCCGTGCGCGCCCGGCGCCAGGCCTTGCAACAGGTGGGCGAACGCTACCTGTTGGAACAACTGGCGGCGATCGAGCCATGAGCGAGTTTGCGCAACTCAAGTACGTCGATACCTTGCCCCGCAGCGACAAGGCCCGGCGTCTGGTGTGGGGCCTCGTCTACCGCCTGCTGTTTCGCCCCACACCGCGCTGGACGCTGCATGGCTGGCGGCGTCTGCTGCTGCGCTGCTTTGGCGCCAAGGTCGGCGTGGGCTGCCGGATTGCGCCCACGTGCAGCATCTGGGCGCCGTGGAACCTGGAGATCGGGGATTACACCGCCATCGCCGAAGGGGTCGATGTATACGCCATGGCGCGGATCACCCTGGGCTCCAAAGTTACCATCAGCCAACGCAGTTTCCTTTGCACCGGCACCCATGACACTCGCAGCCTGCTGCGGCCACTGGTGACGCGAGAGATCGTGATCAAGGACCACGTATGGGTCGCCGCCGAAGCGTTCATTCACCCAGGCTGTGTGCTGGAAGAAGGCTGTGTGGTGGGCGCGCGGTCGGTGGTCACGGCCGACCTACCGGCCTGGATGATTTGCGTCGGTGCGCCGTGCCGCCCCCTCAAACCGAGAGACATCGCACTATGAAAAAGGTGAAACGCATGATGGATAAGGCATGGAAGTTGATGTTGTTCGTCAGCGAGTTTTTTCGCGACATGCTCACGTTTATTCGCCATAACGGCTATTCGCCGTTGGAAAGCCGCAACAAGAAGCTGTTCTACAAGATCCTCATCGAAACCCACACCGTGGAAAAAGGCCTGTCCCTCAAAGAACCCAAACCGCTGTTCGGCAAGGACAAGATCAACGGCATCATCCACATGCTCAACGAGTACGACCGCAGCTATTCGGCGTTGCCGCTGGAGATGGCCCTCGGCGCGTTCCAGGGCTACCTCGACCTGCACCGCACCCTGGGCGTGAGCGATGACTTTGTGTTCTACCTGGATGCCTACGTGGAGCACCTCAAGCGCGACGGGACGGCGGGCACCGGCGGTATCAAGCGTGCCGCGCCATGGTTGGGCAACGGCGGGCTGGACGCCAAGGCGTTCCTGCAATCGCGCTCCAGTTGCCGCATGTTCCAGGCCGGCACGATCGACCGCGACGTGCTCACCTCGCTGGTGGAACTGGCGCAGTCGTCACCGTCCCAGTGCAACCGCCAATCGTCGCGGGTGCATGTGTATCAGGACCGCGCCGTGATCGCGCAGTTGCTTGAGCTGCAAGGCGGTTCGCGGGGCTTTGCGCAGTCGGTGGACAACCTGTTTGTGGTGACCTCGGAAGTCACTGCGTGGGGCGGCGCCGGGCAGCGCAACCAGCTTTACGTGGACGGCGCCTTGTTTTCCATGGGCCTGTTGCTGGCCTGCCATGCCAATGGTCTGGGTGCGTGCCCACTGAACCTGGCGATCCTCAATACGGTGGAAAAGAAAATCCGCAGCCTCGGCGCTATCCCGGCCAGCGAGCGGCTGATCATGATGATTGCCGCGGGGGTGCCCCTGGAAAGCCACTTTCGCGCGGCGCGTTCACCGCGCAGGCTGACCGCCGAAGTCCTGCAATTGCATGGTGTTTGAGATGAAACGCGAAACCATCACCGTGATCATCCTCACCTACAACGAAAGCCTGCACATCGCCCGTGCTATCGAGTCGGCGCGAGCCTTCAGCGACGAGGTGCTGGTAGTCGATTCGTTCTCCAGCGACGACACCTGCGACATCGCCCGGCGCCACGGCGCCTGGGTGGTGCAGCACGCGTTCGTTAACCAGGCCAAGCAGTTCCAATGGGCGTTGGATCATTTGCCGATCACCGGCAACTGGACCATGCGCCTGGACGCCGATGAAATCATCGAGGCCGACCTGGCCGCCGCCATCAATACCCGGCTGCCCACCCTGGCCAGGGATATCACCGGTATCAACTTCAAGCGCAAGCATATTTTCATGGGGCGCTGGGTGCGTCATGGCGGCCGCTACCCGTTAAAAATGCTGCGGCTGTGGCGCACCGGACAGGGCCGTATCGAGGACCGCTGGATGGACGAGCACATCTCGGTGGCCGAGGGGCGCACCATCACGCTGGAAGGCGGGTTTGCCGACCACAACCTGCATGACTTGACCTTTTTCACCCACAAGCACAACGGCTATGCCACCCGTGAAGCCATTGAAATATTGAACGCGCGCTTGGGGTTGTTTGCGATACGCGACGACTTGCACGCCGGGCAGAGTTCGTTCCAGGCCAGGGCCAAGCGTCTGGTGAAGAACCGCCTGTATAACCGCGTGCCGTTCACCCTGAGTTCCACCGCGTATTTTTTGTGGCGCTACATCGTCCAGCTGGGGTTTCTCGATGGCCGCAGCGGTCTGGTGTACCACCTGTTGCAGGGCTATTGGTACCGCTTTCTGGTGGGCGCCAAGGTGCTGGAGCTGGAAACCGCCATTGCGCATTTAAACGATAAGGAAGCCATTGTCCGGGAACTTTCAAAGTTGACCGGACATAACTTGAACCTGCCCACCACGAAGTAACCGAGCGTTTTCAACAAACACCCCAGTGTGGGTGTCGGCTTTCGCTCGCCTGAAAATTGGGAGACTGACATGAACAAAGTTGCGCTGATCACCGGTATCACCGGTCAGGATGGCTCTTATCTGGCGGAGCTATTGCTGGAAAAAGGCTACACCGTACACGGCCTCAAGCGACGTTCGTCGTCGTTCAATACCCAACGCATCGACCACATTTACCAGGACCCCCAGGCCCCGCATAAACACCTGATCCTGCACTACGGCGACCTGGCGGATTCGTCGAACCTGACGCGCATCATCCAGCAGATCCAACCCGACGAAATCTACAACCTCGGCGCCCAATCCCACGTTGCCGTGAGTTTTGATTCGCCGGAATACACCGCCGATGTGGATGCCCTGGGTGCCTTGCGCATCCTTGAGGCCATTCGCCTGCTGGGCCTGGAAAAGAAGACGCGCTTCTACCAGGCGTCCACGTCCGAGTTGTATGGGCTGGTGCAGGAAACCCCGCAGAAGGAAACCACGCCGTTCTATCCGCGCTCGCCCTACGCGGTGGCCAAGCTGTACGCCTATTGGATCACCGTGAACTTCCGTGAAGCCTATGGGATGTACGCGTGCAACGGCATCCTGTTCAACCACGAATCACCGCGTCGCGGTGAAACCTTTGTGACCCGCAAGATCACCCGCGCCCTGAGCAACATCGCCATGGGCCTGGAGCAATGCCTGTACATGGGCAACATGGACGCACTGCGCGACTGGGGCCATGCCAAGGACTACGTGCGCATGCAGTGGATGATGCTGCAACAGGACACCCCAGAGGACTTCGTGATCGCCACCGGCGTGCAGTATTCGGTGCGCGAGTTCATTCGTTGGTCGGCGGCGGAACTGGGTGTGCGTTTGCGCTTTGTCGGTGAAGGCGTGGAGGAGGTGGCGGTGGTCGAGCACATCGACGGCGACCTGGCGCCGGGCATTCTGGTGGGCGACGTGATTGTGCGCGTAGATCCTCGGTATTTCCGCCCGGCGGAGGTGGAGACGCTGTTGGGCGACCCGTCCAAGGCCAAGCGCGTGCTCGGTTGGGTGCCCGAAATCAGCGCCCAGCAGATGTGTGCGGAGATGGTCCGCGAAGACTTGAAGATCGCTCAGCGTCATGCCTTGTTGCGCCTGCATGGCCACGATGCCCCCATTGCCGTGGAGAACTGAGCATGGCCCGTGATTTAGATGCGCAGATATTTGTTGCCGGCCATCGCGGCATGGTCGGTTCGGCCATCGTGCGGCGTTTGTGGGCCCTGGGCTATACGCAGGTCCTCACGGCGGGGCGCGATGAGCTGGACCTGCTGGATCCCGCGGCGGTGCAGGCGTACTTCGCCAGGCACCGTATCGACCAGGTGTACCTGGCCGCCGCCAAGGTCGGCGGTATTCACGCCAATGCCACCTACCCGGCGGATTTCATTTACCAGAACCTGATGATCCAGGCCAACGTGATCCATGCGGCCCACAGCCACGGCGTGGAAAAGCTGTTGTTCCTGGGCTCGTCGTGCATCTACCCGGTGCATGCACCGCAACCGATGATCGAAGCGGTGTTGCTCGATGGAGCGTTGGAGCCCACCAACGAACCCTACGCCGTGGCCAAGATCGCCGGGATCAAGTTGTGCGAAAGCTACAACCGCCAGCACGGCCGCGATTATCGCAGCGTCATGCCCACCAACCTGTACGGCCCCGGCGATAACTATCACCCGCAGAACAGCCATGTGATCGCAGCGTTACTGCGCCGCTTTCATGAGGCCACGCGGCGGGGCGATGACGAGGTGGTGATCTGGGGCAGCGGCAAGCCTCGGCGTGAATTCCTGCACGTGGACGACATGGCGGCCGCCAGCGTCCACGTGATGGAACTGAGTCCGCAGCGCTACCGCGAACAGACCCAGCCGATGTGCTCGCACCTGAACGTCGGCACCGGTGTGGATTGCACCATTGCCGAGCTGGCCCAGGCGTTGGTGCGGGTTACGGGCTTCAAGGGGCGCTTGCGCTTTGATGGCGACAAGCCCGACGGCGCACCGCGTAAATTGCTTGATGTGAGCCGCATCAATGCCCTGGGCTGGGAAGCCTACGTGCCCCTGGAAGAAGGCTTGCGCGATGCCTATAACGCCTACCTCGCGGCCCTCGAACAGCCTCGGGGCCAGTGATGAAGATCCTTCTCTACGGCATCAATTACAGCCCGGAGCTGACCGGCATCGGCAAGTACAGCGGTGAGCAGGCGCGCTGGCTGGCGCGCCAGGGGCATGCGGTGCGGGTGGTAACGGCGCCGCCGTATTACCCGCACTGGCAGGTGGGCGAGGGGTATTCAGCGTGGCGCTATCGCACCGAACAGGATGACGGCGTGACGGTGATCCGTTGCCCGCTGTATGTGCCGCGCCAACCCTCGGCGCTGACCCGGGTGCTGCACCTCTCAAGCTTTGCTGCCAGCTCATTGCTGGCGGTGCTCGGGCAAATGCGCTGGAAGCCGGATCTTGTGATCCTGGTGGTGCCCACGCTGTTTTGTGCGCCGCAGGCGCTGTTGCTGGCCAGGTTGTGTGGGGCGCGGTCGGTGCTGCATATCCAGGACTATGAAGTGGACGCTATGTTCGGTCTGGGCATCGGCGCTGGTTCGCGGCTGCGGCGTCTGGCGTTGGCGCTCGAACGTTGGCTGTTGCGCCGCTTTGACCGGGTCTCGACGATCTCCAGCGGCATGCTCGACAAAGCACGTGACAAAGGCGTGCACAGCAAGCGCTTGCTGTTCTTCCCCAATTGGTCGGAGACCGCGCGCTTTCGCCAGGTGCCGCGCAACCTTGCGCTGTTGCAGCGCCTGGGGGTGGCGCCCGGCACGCGGGTGTTGTTGTACGCGGGCAACATCGGCGAGAAGCAGGGCCTGGAGCTGATTCTCGATGCCGCCAAGGCCCACCTCCATCGCCTGGAATTGGTGTTTTTGATCGTTGGCCAGGGCACCGGCAAGGCGCGTTTGCTCGAACGGGTAAACCGCGACGGCCTGCGCAATGTGTTGTTTGCGCCGTTGCAGGCCTATGAAGATTTGCCGGCACTGCTGGCCTCGGTGGATGGGCACTTGGTGATCCAGAAACGCGGGGTGGCGGATTCGGTGTTGCCTTCCAAGCTGACCAACATCCTGGCGGTGGGCGGCCACGCCATTATCACCGCCGACCCCGACACCACGCTCGGCCGCCTGTGCAGCGAGCATCCGGGGATTGCGGTGTTGGTTGAACCGGAGTCCGTCACGGCACTCAACGCCGGGATCGAGCGGGTACTGGCGTTGCCCGCGCGCAACGAGGTGGCGTTGAACTACGCCAGGGAGTTCCTTGACAAGGAGCGCATTCTGCAACGTTTCATGGCACAGGTTTGACCGCTATGTGGCTTGATTTACCGACTTTCAAGACCGTCGTGGCGTCGACGCCCCTGGTGGCGATCGACCTGGTGGTGCGCAACGGCCGTGGCGAGACGTTGCTCGGCTTGCGGGTCAACCGACCGGCGTATGGTTTCTGGTTTGTGCCCGGCGGGCGCATCCAGAAAAACGAAAGCCTCGACGCGGCCTTCCGACGTATCACCCGCGACGAATTGGGGCGTGCCTTCGAACGCGACCAGGCGCGGCTGCTGGGGGTGTATGAGCACTTCTACGACGACAGCGTGTTTGCCAACGCCGGGGCCGGGCCGGACACCCACTACGTGGTGCTTGGCTATTGCCTGGAGCTGGCCGACGACCTGCCGCTGCAACCGCCGACCGAACAACATCAGCAGTATCGCTGGTGGCCCCAGGATGAACTGCGCATCAGCCCGCGGGTGCATGAAAACACCCGCGCCTATTTCTGAATCGCTCTTCCAAGGATGCTCTCATGTTATTACCCGTGATCATGGCAGGCGGTTCGGGATCGCGCCTGTGGCCGCTGTCGCGGCAACTGAACCCCAAGCAGTTCCTGCGCCTGACCGATGCGCACCTGTCGATGCTGCAGCAGACCATCACCCGGCTGAGCGGTGCAAATGTCGCGTTGCCGTTATTGATCTGCAACGAGCAACACCGCTTCCTGGTGGCCGAGCAATTGCGCCAACTGGGCATGGAACAGGCGAGCATCCTGCTCGAACCGACAGGACGCAACACCGCGCCGGCCATCGCGCTGGCGGCGTGCAAGGCGGTGGCCGACCATCAGGACCCGATCCTGCTGGTGCTGGCGGCGGACCACCTGATCGAGGACATCCCGGCATTTCATGCCAGCCTGGAAGTCGCCTTGCCCCACGCCCGGCAGGGCAAGCTGGTGACCTTTGGCATCACCCCCACCAGTGCCCACACCGGTTACGGTTATATCGAACAAGGGTTGGCGGTGGGCGAGGGCGGTTACCGGGTCAAGCGATTTGTGGAGAAGCCCGATGCGGCAACGGCTGCCGCGTATGTGGCCAGCGGCGCCTATTACTGGAACAGCGGCATGTTCATGTTCCGCGCCAGCCGTTACCTGGCCGAGCTGGAGCGCTTTCAACCGACGATTCTTGAAGCCTGTCGCGTGGCGCTGGAGGGTGGCAGCAGTGATCAGCCGTTTATCCGCGTGCACGCCGCCACCTTTGCCGCCTGCCCGGACGACTCCATCGACTATGCCGTGATGGAAAAAACCACCGATGCGGTGATGGTGCCGCTGGACGCCGGTTGGAGTGATATCGGCTCCTGGTCGGCGCTGTGGGAGGCCAGCGAGAAAGACGCCAGCGGCAATGTCATCCGCGGCGATGGCCTGGCCCTGGACACCCGCGATACCTACGTGCATGCCGACAGCCGCCTGGTGGCCACAGTGGGGGTACACGACCTGATCATTGTCGAAACCAAAGACGCGGTGCTGGTGGCCCACAAGGATCAGGTGCAGCAGGTCAAGGGCATTGTCGATCAGCTCAAACAGGCGGGGCGGCATGAGCACCTCAACCACCGTGAGGTGTACCGGCCCTGGGGCATGTATGACTCGGTGGACAACGGCCTGCGTTACCAGGTCAAGCGCATCACGGTGAAGCCGGGGGCCAAACTCTCGGTGCAGATGCATCACCACCGCGCCGAGCACTGGATCGTGGTCAGCGGCACCGCCAAAGTCACCAATGGCGAACAGACCTACCTGGTGGCGGAAAACCAGTCGACCTATATCCCCATCGGCCAGGTGCACGCCCTGGAAAATCCGGGAGTGATTGCGTTGGAGTTAATCGAAGTGCAGTCGGGCTCTTATCTGGGCGAAGACGATATCGTGCGCTTCGAGGATAAGTATGGTCGGGCCTGAAGTTTCCCGACAATTAATAACGTTTTAAATAACGGTTATGGGAGCAACGCATGGCCGGCCGGGGGCTTTGTCGGCAAAACGTTATTTTCAACTAAGCAGGTTAATTGTTATCCGTCTGGTGCGTTGTTTAGTGGGATGGCACTATCGGTTTGCCCACTCATTGGCAATAAGGAGTCTGAGATGAGAACACCACTGGCTATTATTGTATTCAGTGTCTTGAGTACGTCTGCGCACGCGGCCGAGTTACCGCTGGGGCTGGGCACTGCGGTGGTCGGGTCTGTGACGGTAGGCGAAACCCTGCTGGTCGCCAGTGCCCTCATCGCCGGCGCTGCCGCGGCGTCGAGCAGCGGCGGCAGCTCCAATGGCGGCAATACCACAGGTACCACCGGCACAACCGGGACCACGAGTACCAGCAACTAGCCGTAAATCTTCCGCTTTCAGACCACCTGGCAACCCCGCCCAAGTGGTCTTTTTTTCTTGTCGTCTATTGCGAGTGTGCTCACACGATGAAGCGTATGTTTTCTATGGCCGTGGTGGTCGCCGCCTTAGTGCAAGGTTGTATGTTTGCGCCGGGCCAATATATGAACACGGCGGCCTTGACCGAGGAGGGTGGGGCGCAAGACAGTCGTGTGGAGTTAATTCCGATCACTCCCAAGTTATTGGCCATGGACGCTGCGACGCAAGTGCCTTATTCCATTGCGGCGCCCTTGTTGAATTATAAGCCGGGGCCTTATCTGATCGGTCCCAATGACGCGTTGTATATCACTGTATGGGATCACCCTGAGCTGACCGCGCCGTCGGGGCCACAACAACAGATCGATGCCAACGGCCGTTTGGTCAGCCCCGAGGGCAATCTGTTTTACCCCTATGTGGGCGAATTGGTCGCCAAGGGCCGCTCCATTGAAGCGCTGCGCAGCGAGATCACCGACAAGCTGCGCCAGTACATCGACAACCCTCAGGTGGATGTCAGTGTGTTGCGCTTTGCCAGCCAGAAAGTGGTGATCAGCGGCGCGGTGGTCAAGGCCGGTCCCGTACCGATCACCACCATCGCCATGAACGTCAGCGAGGCCTTGGGTGTGGCCGGTATCGACCCAATCAATGCCGACCTGTCGAACCTGACGCTCACCCGTGACGGCAAGCGCTACACCCTTGATCTGGACACCCTCAACCTGGACGCATCGCGTTTGAACGAGGTGTACCTCAAGGACGGTGACCAGTTGTACCTGGCCTACAACGACCGCAAGCGCATCTATGTGATGGGGGAAGTCATGCAGCCCCGCGCCCTGAGCTTCAAGACGCGCAGCATGAACCTGTCCGATGTACTGGGCTCGGTCGGCGGCGTGAACCAGAACACCTCCAACGCCGACGCCATTTACGTGATTCGCGGTGCGCAGAACATCGCGGTGGAACCGGCCAAAGTGTTCCAGCTGCAAGCCACCTCGCCGTCGGCCATGGCCCTGGCCACACGGTTTGATGTACAGCCTCAGGATGTGGTGTTTGTCGGACCCGCCAATATCACGCGCTGGAACCGTGTGATCAGCCAGTTGATGCCCTCTGCGTCGATCATTGGCATCGGTGCGTCCACCCAGAACAACCTGAGCGAAGCCAGCAGCCGATAGGGTGGAACCTGCGTGAACACTCTTAAGATCGCCGCCGGCGTGGGCGTCGCGTGCCTGCTGGCCGGCTGTAACCCATTGATGCAGGCCTCCCTGGACACCTTCAAAGCGGCCGTGGTCGGACCGGCGCCGCTGGCGTTGACCAGGGCCCAGGTGGACGCGGTGCCGTTCCCCCAGATCAAAGTCACCACCGTGTCCAGCGAAGGGGTGATGGCGCTGATTCGCCAACGTGGCGACCTGCAATTCTGGGTGGCCTCCGGCAAGCAGGTGCTGTTGTTGCGCAACGGTCTGGTGGTGCGCACGGTGGGCTTGGGCGCTGACCTTGATGGCACCCGTTGGCAAGGCCAGTCGCCGTTTCAGCAAGGCTTGCACCGGCTGCCGCAGGGTTATCGCAGCACCCGCCAGATCGACCTGGTGGGCGGTTATCAGCTGGGCATCGACGTCACCAGCCGCATAACGCGCAAGGGCATCGAGACCGTCGAGATTCTCGACAAAGCCTATGCCTTGCTGCGGGTCGACGAAGACATCGAAGTGGGCGACTTTCGGGCGCGTAACCGTTACTGGGTCGACCCCAACGACGGGTTTATCGTGCAAAGCGAGCAACACCTGACGCCCCGCCTGACGCTGACCATCACCCAACTGCAACCGACCCGCAAGGACGCGCCATGAGTGTTCGACGAGTCGGCGCGCTGCTGCTGTTTTGCGGCTGCGCCAGTGTGTGCCAGGCCGCGATGACGGTCAGTGGCGAAGTGCGCAACCCAGGGCCGGTCCCGTTGCACAGCGGAGCGCGCCTGCTTGACGTTATCACCGCCGCGCAACCGGACGCCCAAGGCTATTGGCTGGGCGCGGCCTGGCTGCGCCAAGGGTTGCTGATGCAGCAGACCCGGCTCAAGGCCGGTGTGTTATTTGACCTGGACGCGCTGCACCAGGCTGCTTTGGCGGCGGGGCGCGAGGCGCGTGCACGAGCGGCGGCCAGGCTTTATCAGCAGGTGCTGGTCTTGCCGGTCACCGGCCGTCAGGTGGCGATGCTCGACCCGGTGGCGGTGGAGGTGGGGTTCGCGCCCAACCCGTTGGTCGATGACGGCGACCGCCTGGTCTACCCGCCCAGGCCCGCGCGCGTACAGGTGCTGGGCGCGGTGGCCGCACCGTGCAGCCTGCCATTCACGCCGCTGCAGCCGGCACGTGCTTACCTCGACGCCTGCCCGCCATCGGCCCAGGCGGATGTCGATTACCTGTGGCTGATCCAGCCCGACGGCGCCGTCACGCGCCTGGGCATCGCCGCGTGGAACCGCGAAGACGGCGCGCCGCCCGCGCCTGGCAGCACCTTGCTGGTGCCGATCCGCAACGACGATCTGGACCCACCCACCCCGGAACTGAATCAGCAACTGGCCGAGTTTCTGGCCACCCAACCCCAGGCCGAGGTCACGCCTTGAAATTATGTCTTGCGGCTGTGCTGCTGGTGCCCTGTGGCGTCGCGCATGGCGAACCGCGTTATACCCAGAGTGATTTTGGCGGCGTGGGGCTGCTGCAAACCCCCACTGCCCGCATGGCGCCGGCCGGTGAATTCAGCGTGAATGCCAACCGCACCGAGCCTTACAGCCGTTACAGTTTTTCCGCACAACCGCTGGACTGGCTCGAGGGCACCTTTCGCTACACCGCGATCACCAACCGCCCCTATGGCGCCGAGTCGTTCAGCGGTGGCCAGAGCTACAAGGACAAGGCCGTCGACGCCAAAGTCCGCCTGTATCCGGAAAGCCACTGGCTGCCCGTCGTGGCGCTGGGGTTTATGGACCTGGGCGGCACCGGGCTGTTTTCCAGCGAGTACCTGGTGGCCAACAAGCGTTATGGCGATGTGGATTTCAGCGCCGGTATTGCCTGGGGTTACCTCGGCAGCCGTGGCGACCTCGGCAACCCGCTGGGGGCCGTGGATAACCGCTTCAATGAGCGCCCCACCGCCGAGGGTTCCGGGGACTTTTCCAATGGCTATTTTCGCGGCAGGCCAGCGCTGTTCGGCGGCATCGCCTACCAGACGCCGTGGGCGCCGTTGAGCCTCAAGCTGGAATACGAGGGCAATGACTACCGGCACGAACCGCGCGCTAACAATCAGCGCCAGGATTCGCCGATCAACCTGGGCCTGGTCTACAAAATCGCGGATTCGGTGGACGTGAGCGCGGCCTGGGAGCGTGGTAACACCGCGATGTTCGGCATCACCCTGCATACCAATTTCGTCAGCCGCAAAGCCCCGGTAAAGAGCTACGACCCGCCGGTGCCCAAACTGCCGGCAGAGGCGCCGCAGACACCGCTGGACCAGGTGGACTGGGCCGCCGTGTCCAAGCAATTGCACGACAACGCCGGCTACAACGTGCAGCGCATTGCCCGGCGCGGGCCCGAGCTGCTGGTGTATGGCGAACAGCAGCGCTACTTCTACGGTGCCAAGGCAGTGGGGCGCGCCAGTCGGATCCTCGACGGCAGCGTGAACGATCAGATCGATTGGTTCACCTTGGTCAGCGAGCGCTACGCCATGCCGATCGAAGAAACCAGCGTGCCGCGCCAGACGTTCCGTGAGGTGGTGAACCACCGTGAAGACCTGCAGGACCTGCACCGCCAGGTCGAGGTCAACCGCGCCAGCGATCGCTCGCAAACGCTGCTTTATAGCGCGCCACCCAAGCCCTTCAGCTATGGCGTGGGCCTGGGCTACAAGCAGAACGTCGGCGGCCCGGATGGTTTGCTGTACCAGATTTCCGCCGACCTTGACGCCGAATACCGCTTCACCCGCAACACTTGGTGGAGCGGCCTGCTCAGCATCAACCTGCTCAATAACTACGACGGTTTTACCTACGACGCGCCGAGCGGCCTGCCGCGCGTGCGCACTGACCTGCGCCAGTACATGACTGCCTCCGATGTGACCCTGCCGACCTTCCAGCTCAACCACGCGGTACAGCTGGACCAGGACCTGTACGGCATGGTTTACGGTGGGTTGCTTGAGTCGATGTACGCCGGTGTCGGCAGTGAAGTGCTGTACCGCCCGATGGGCCAGCGCTGGGCATTGGGTGCCGACCTGAACTACGTACGCCAGCGTGGTTTCGAGCAGGATTTCAGCTTGCGCGATTACCGCACCGTCACCGGGCATATCACCGGCTATACCGACTTGCCGTTCAACCTGCAGGGCGCCTTGAGTGTCGGCCGCTACCTGGCCAGGGACTGGGGCGCGACCCTGGACCTGTCGCGCGAATTCAGCAACGGCGTGCGCGTGGGAGCCTGGATCACCCGCACCAGCGCATCTGCTGAACAGTATGGCGAAGGCAGCTTCGACAAAGGCTTGTACCTGTCCATTCCGTTCGATGAGTTGATGAGCCTGTCGACGATGCGCCGCGCCAACCTGGTCTGGGCGCCGCTGACCCGCGACGGGGGTGCGCGGTTGAATCGCGCCTATTCACTGCATGCGATGACCGACGGGCGTGACAGTGATCTGTTCTACAAGAACTTCGACAAGATCACGCAGTAACACGATGGCCAATGTGGGGCAGGGCAGCCGGCTCCCACATTGGGTCTGCGTGGAGATGGGCTCAGTAGATATCTTTGGAAAGCAGCGTGAACGGCGTCTTCAGCAGGATCTTGATGTCCAGCCACAGCGACCAGGTGTTGATGTAACGCAGGTCAATGTCGACGCGCTGCTGCATCTTCTCCAGTGTCTCGGTCTCGCCCCGGCAGCCATTGACCTGGGCCAGGCCGGTGATGCCGGGTTTGATCCGGTGGCGGGCCATGTAGGCGCGGATTTTCCCCGTGTAGTAGTCGTTGTGTGCAATGGCGTGAGGCCGCGGGCCCACAAGGGCCATGTGCCCTTGCAACACATTGAACAACTGGGGCAACTCATCGATGGAGGTGCGTCGCAGAAACCGGCCCACCGGGGTGATGCGTGAATCATTGCGGCTGGCCTGGCGCACCTCATGGTCGTCATGCACGCGCATCGAGCGGAATTTCCAGACCTTGATCACCTCGCCGTTCCAGCCGTGGCGGTCCTGCTTGAAGATCACCGGGCCGGGAGACGTCAGCTTGATCAGCACGGCGCACAACAGCAACAACGGGCTCAACACGATGATCGCCAGCAATGCCAGGCTTTTGTCCAGCAACGCCTTGCTCAAGGCGGCGGTGGGGCGGCTGGTCAGCGGGCTTTCATTGAGGAAGATCGCCGGCAGACCGTCCACTTCGGCCACGCAGTGGTTGAGCAGCAGCATGTTATTGAGATCGGGCACCCAGATCACGTCGACGCTGATGTCCAGCAGGTTGAGGTACAACGTCTCAATGTGGGTGGCCTCCTGCAGCGAATGGGTGATGTAGAGCCGACGAATACCGTGTTGCCGGATCAACTGTGGCAATTGCGGCAGTTCGCCGAGGATCTGCGGTTGTGCGCCGTCAGCGGCGTCGACGTTGCTGCCGACGAGACCAACCAACGGCGAGCGCTTTTGCCGCGAGAGGGTACGGGCCAGGTCGACGGCCAGTTTGCCGGTTCCCACAATTAATGACTTATGCCGTTCATGCAGTTGGCGGTGGTAATACCGGGACAGGCTGTGCAAAGGAATATAAAACAGCGCCAATAAGGGATAACTGATCGCGGCCCAGAGCAATAATGTTTCCAACGGGAATAATGAACTTGCCTGGCACGCGACGCCCACCATATACACGATGCCGACGGTCAGCAGCCAGCCCAAAAACAGGCGTCCCAGGCCCACGGCATAATCATCTTTTTTACTATAGACATCACACAGGCTATACGCGGGAAGCGAGGCCAGTATCGTAAACGCGGCCAGCACTCGATAGTGGTATTCAAGTTGTCCTGTCTTTAAAAATACCAACATAAACAGCGCTGCAACGACCAGGCCTGACGCAAGCGTCCACTGGCCCCAAAACGTTAAGCCCTTGGGGGTCAGGTGGCGATGCATTCTAGTATTGTTCAGCATAGTTCTGCTCCCGGTGGTGACCACGCACGTAGTGGCAGGGTTAATAAAGTCTCGGTATGACCGAACTCAAACGACAGGCACGCGCGAGCGCGTACCCATGGATAGTAATGAACGGTCGGGGGCATTGGCTGACGACTTATAACAAGGTGCGCGCCATATTGTTATAAAGAGGGTGTTATAAAAGGGCAGTTATAAGAGAGTTTTAATAGGCAGTGTGAATGATAAAGTCTGATCTTTTTATTATCTCAACGACGCGCCTGGCTTAACTCAAGCGGTTTTTTGATTTTTTGTGTAAGGCAGTATCCGCGATTTCTGACTGCGCGAAACAAACGCTCGCCTGCATTGGCGCGCTTGAACTTTTCCTGCAAGCGGCTGAGGCACATCTCGAGGCCGCGATAGTGGTCCGGTTCGCGTCCTATATTGCGGATCAATTCTTCTTTGCTGACCACGCGCTCTTCGTGATGCAGCATTTTTTTAATCAACGCAGACTCAATGGCGGTTAACGAAATCCGCAGCCCGCCTTTGACCAGCGTTCGATCATGTTGCGTGAGCAGCCAAAAGTCTTGGGGATGCGGTTGCGGTCTGTCGCCGGTCATATCCGCGTAAGCGGTATGGTTTTGCGGCGCATGCTCGGCGATCCGGGAGGCTTGTGGTGCGGCGTTAAACGGTTGTGATGGCAGGGTGAGGGTGTGGGCGGTCACGTTTAAATCGTAGTGGAACGTCTCTGCATTGGGCGTGAAGTCCTGCAGTGCGATCGCCGCATGTGTGGGCGTGAAGGCGTATTTGTTGAGAGAGCTCATAGTGTCCACCAAATTCAGGAAGATGCAGTTCTTTAAAAACGGTCAGCAGGCGAGTAGTAGCCACCCTGAAAATATTCGAATGGAAGGCTTTTTGCCATCATTGCGCTATCGGAAAATTCAACATGGTCGGCGATGAAACCCACCCGTGTTGCACTGATCAGCTCCAGCATGCGGTCGTAGAGCCGATTGAAGAGGTCCGAACGTGTGTTGAGGCTCAGCCGAAGGGCGGAATCCGGGAATGGCATTTTTATGTAGTCGTAGAGTTTCAGGTCGATCAGCAGATCGCCTGGTTTTGTATCGAGCGTGTAGTTGTCGTAGGCCAGCCTGATACCGTTATGGTCTTTGAGTTTGTACAGCTGACGTACCATGGCCCTGCGCTCTGCGGGCCCCGGCAGGGCATCCAGTGGGTTGTAGAGGCTCAACATGAGAGACCGCCCATGGGCGTCCATGGTGTGGGCCAGGTCAAGGATGTCCTTGATGAGGATGTCGTTCATCAACACGCACTGGTCTATGTTCAGAACACTGTGGCTGGCCGTTCCAAGATGCGGGAGCGACGGCAGCATGCGTTGCAGCGCAGCGCTGTAGGCCGCGTTCAGTTGCTCACGGGTGCCGGTGCCCAACACGCGTATTTCGCGGCCCCATAAAGCATGGCTGCGCTCGACGATCGCCTGGCGGGCCAGCGCCAGGCCCGCAACGGGCCCAGGTGAAAGTTGCTCGTTATTCACGGCTCGACCTCTCCTTGATGGGGTGGAAATGACTGGCGCAAATAAGGGCGCGGCTGAGCTTGTACCCATAGCCGCGGATGTTCTGGATGATGTTCTCGCCGTAGTGCGCCTTGATTTTACCGCGCAAGCGACTGATGGACTTTTCCAGGGCTCTGGAGTCGTAGTATTTAGTATTAAGCCCCATGACTGCGGCAATTTCATTGTGACTAAGCAGTCTGTTCTGGATAAGCGCTTCCAGTACTTTCATTTCGACGAATGATATTTCCAGCTTTTTGCTGTCGCCATAAATGCACATGCGGTCCTGGTCTAACACCAGTGCGTAGTGAGGGGGCTGCGTACTTTCAGACAGGAAGGTATCGAACAGGCTGAGTGTGTTTTCAGGGGAGGTCTCTACCACCTTGATGCAATAGTCCGCACCGGCCAAGTAGTATTTTGTTTTGCTCAGTGTGGACGCAAATGTCACGACCACAATTATCGTGCAGTGCGGATTTTCCTGGCGGGCTTTTCTTATGATGTCCAGGGTTTGATGGCTGGCAGAAGGTGTGTCGATTTCTATAATAATCGCACGGTAGTTTCCGTGCTTTTCTTTGGCGTCAATTAGTTGTCCGTAGCAGCGTGTATCGACTTTTAAATGATTCGGCACAGTGCGAACTATCAGCGCCCGGAAGTCGTCCGATTTCGATTGAGTCCGTGCAATAGCGAGGACATTGGAAAAATGCATCACCTACTCCCTTTTCTGGCATGCAAAGCCGTCGGTTCAATCGCTGCTAGCATTTAGATACTAATCGAATTGAATACGGTCAAACGTGACAAATTTTAACATTCACCACATTATTTTTGCGGGCCGTGCGAGGAAGTAAGCGGTTGTTGTACGGGGCTTTACCTGAACTTACACATAGGCTAGTGCAAATTCTAAGTGCTGGTTAAGTATTTTAGCCCCAACGATTTTTTTGAGCCGGGCAAGGTTAAAGCCTTGCCCGTTTATGAGCGGGATGTGAGGCCATGCGGGGCATTCGAGATCGGCTTGTCAGGTCAGCTCCTCTGCCCGCAACTGCGCACCCATGTCATCGCAGCTCAGCGCCCAGTCGGTCAGCCATTGCGGCATCGACGGTGATGCCTCGGCCAGTCCCAATTCCCGTACAAACTCGGCAGGGGGCAGGGTGCCCTTGGCCGAGCGGAACAGCCCGCGCATCACAACCACGCCGACGACGCGACCGCGACTGACAAACCGGTGCTCCATCAGGGTCCACTTGTGGTCCCAGCCCAGCAGGCGGGTGTGCACGTCGAATGCCTCGAACAGTTTCAACTCCCGCCGAAACTTGCCCCAGGTGTCGCCGACGATGGGCAGCGCCTTGTGGCGCAGCGCCACGCGAAACGCACCGGTGCGCAACACGAAATCCATCCGTGCGACGTCCGCCAGGGAAAAGTAGCGGCCATTGGTGACATGCCGGTTGATGTCCAGGTCCAGTGGCCAGACGCGCATACGCACCACGGTGGTGGCCAGTCCGTCGGCGGGTTTACGCCATGGGCGACGGCAGAGCATGTAGAGCAAACGAAACCAGAGATTCATAGCAGTGCCAGACAGTTGATCGATGGCAGCACTTTAGGGGCCCGAGGCCAGGTGAGGTAGGTCCGCAAGTGACTGATTTGTCGAGGACGGTACGATTCGGATACTTCCCTTTAAGGCAGACGAAAAAAAACCGGCTGATCAGGCCGGTTTGGGGTTCCCGCAAACGCTGCGGTCTCAGGCATGGTTATCCAGCAGACGATCAGCACCGCCTTCAGCCACGCGGCTGTCTTGCAGACGATCAGCACCGTCTTCGGCGACGCGGTTGCCTTGCAGACGGTCGGCGCCATCTTCGGCCACACGGCTTTCGATCAGACGGTCCGCACCGCCTTCGGCCACACGGCTTTCGATCAGACGGTCCGCACCGCCTTCGGCCACACGGCTTTCGATCAGGCGATCAGCACCGCCTTCGGCAACAACAGGGTGGGCAAATGCGTTTGCAGCGAGTACCGAGAAAGCGAGGCTAAGCAAGATTTGGCGTTTCATGAGGGTGTGCTCCAAGTGTTTTAAGTAGGTGTTGCCGGGTATGGGTTTGATGTTACGCGGTGCATTTTTTAAGAGAACTTCATTGCGCTGATGGTGACTATCAACGTCAGCGATAGCCCGTTTCAAAGGGCCATCGCCGGGCCGGTCAAGGCATTTGCGGCAGTTCCCGAGGGCGCAGGTCGAACACCAGCACCTCGGCGTCTTCGCCATGGCTGACGTGGATCTGCCGTTCATCCCGCACGCGGGCGCCGTCGCCTTCCTGCAAGCGTTGGCCGTTGATCTGCACGCTGCCTCGGGCCACATGGATATACACGTGGCGATCCGGCGCCAGGTCGAGGGTCGCGGCTTCATCAGCGTTGAACAGCCCGGCGTACACCCGTGCGTCCTGGCGCACGCTCAATGAACCGTCGGCGCCGTCCGGCGAGATGATCAGTTGCAGGCGCCCGCGTTTCTGCGCCTCGCTGAAGTGCTCCTGCTGATAGCGCGGCTCGGCACCGGCCACGTTGGGCACGATCCAGATTTGCAGGAAGTGCACGCCCAGGCGTTGGCTGTGGTTGAACTCGCTGTGCGCCACGCCGCTGCCGGCGCTCATCAGTTGCACGTCGCCGGGGCGGATCACCGAGCCGGTGCCCAGAGTGTCTTTGTGTTCCAGGGCGCCTTCGAGCACATAAGAGAAGATCTCCATGTCACGGTGCGGGTGCTGGCCGAAGCCTTTGCCGGCGGCGACGCGGTCATCGTTGATCACCAGCAGGTCGGAAAAACCCTGTTCGGCGGGGTTCCAGTAGTTGGCGAACGAGAAGGTGTGAGACGACTGCAGCCAACCGTGGTTGGCGGCGCCGCGGTCAGAAGCTTTACGAAGGGTCAGCATGGCGGTGTCCTCAAGTGAGCGCAGGCTGCGAGATGCAGGGCGCTGGCGTTGAGAAGAAGGTTACTGGTTACTGGGATATTCATTAAGAAGCTGAAATTTGAATAACTGTCTCTATCAGATTGACAATAAAAGGCATGCCATAATGCCTGCCGCCTTTCTTCCTCCTGATGGACGTTTCATATGAAAACCGTGGCCATGGCGCTGTTTCCGGACTTCCTCCTGCTCGACATGGCCGGACCGCTCGAAGTGTTTTCCATCGCCAACCGCTATCTGCCGGCGGCGGCGCATTACCAGATCCTCACCATCGGCACCGAGCCCGGCCCGCTGCGTGCCTCCAACGGCGTGCTGGTGCACACCGACCTGTTGCTGGAGCACGCCGATGGCGTCTATGACGTGCTGCTGGTACCCGGTGGTCCGGGTGCCTATAACGAATGCCATCCCGCACTGCTGCCCTGGCTCAGGGAGGCGGCGCCACGTGCGCGGCGCTTCGGTTCGATCTGTACCGGCGCTTTTGTATTGGGGCATGCCGGGCTGCTTGATGATCGGCGCGTCACGACTCACTGGCACTACACCGACCGGTTGATCAAGGCGTTTCCCAAAGCGATCGTCGAGACCGACCGCATCTACCTGCAGGACGGACGGCTCATCACCTCTGGCGGCGTCACGGCCGGTATCGATCTGGCGTTGTCCATCGTCGCCCAGGACCATGGCAAACAGGTGGCGGTGGACGTGGCCAAAGTGCTGTTGGTGGTGATGAAGCGCCAGGGCGGCCAGGCCCAGTTCAGCCCGATGACGGCCGCCGTTTCGCCCCAGGAAACCGCCATCACCCGTGTACAGAACCGCGTGCTGGAACACTTGGCGCAGCCGTTCACCATCGAGTCCATGGCGCAGTTGGCGGGCATGAGTGCGCGCCACTTTTCGCGGCTCTTCGCTAAAGAAGTGCAGATGACGCCCATGGCCTTCCTGCAAGGCGCGCGCATCGACCGCGCCCGTCAGTTGCTGGAAACCACCGACCTGCCGCTCAAGACCGTGGCCTTTCACGCAGGCTTTGGCAGCGTTCGGCATATGCGCTTTCTGTTCAGTGAAAAACTCGGCCTCAACCCGACCCAATACCGACAACAGTTCAGTTAACGACAGGATGTCCGTCTCGCGCACCTGATTGTCCGTATCGCTCCCCGTGCCAGCATTGCCGTGTCATTGGTAGCTGGCAAGATGACGTCGAGCCCATGGAAAAGGATGCGCAGACGCCCAAGGCCGGGTGTTCCAGCGCGATTGCAACTATGAACAACCCTCTGGCGACTGACGCCGATGGCACGCTGCGCTTCGGTGCCTATGCCTTTCACCGCCAGCAGCGGCTGGTGAGCAAGGCGGGCTGGCCGGTGCCCTTGGGCGGGCGTGCACTGGATATTCTTGCCGCGCTGCTGGAGGTGCCGGGGCAGTTTGTCAGCAAGGCCAGCCTGATCGATCGGGTCTGGCCCAACAGCGTGGTGGAGGAAACCAACCTGCGGGTGCACATCGCCGCACTGCGCCGTGCCCTCGACGGCCAGCACCTGATCCTCAACGACCCCCAGCGTGGCTACTGCTTCGCCGCCCCCGTGCTCGGCAGTGTTCATGTGACGACGCCTCGCCACAACCTCGCAGCACGGCTCAGCCCGGTGATCGGCCGTGACGAGCTGTTGCGCGTGCTGGCGCGGCGCTTGTCAAGGCAGCCGCTGATGACCCTCACAGGTTGTGCCGGGGTGGGCAAGAGCACCTTGGCCCTGGCCCTGGCGGCGAAGGTGCTGCCGCGCTACCGCGACGGTGTGTGGTGGGTCGACCTGGCCACCGTGGACGCGCCGACGCAGATGCTGCGCCACCTGGCCACGGTGCTGCAGTTGCAACCTTGCGCCACGGCTGTCGAGCTGTGCCGCCAATTGGTCAACCGCCGATTGTTGCTGGTACTCGACGGCGCCGACCTGCTGTTGGGCGCCTGTCGGCATCTGCTGCGGGTTGTGCGTGAGCAGGCACCCCACGTCAGCGTGCTGGTGAGCAGCCGTGAAGCGCTGCTGGTCCCCGGCGAATGGTGTGTGCGCGTGCCCCGCCTGGCGGTGCCTGGGCCCTCATCACTGACCGGCGTTGAACACGCGATGGCTTACCCGGCGGTGCAACTGTTTGTGGCGCGGGCGTGCGCCGCACAGCAGGGCTTTGTGTTGCGGCCCCAGGACCTGGCGCCGTTGCGGGATATTTGTCGGCGCCTCGACGGCCTGCCCCTGGCGTTGGAGCTGGCGGCCGCGCAAGTCGATGCCCTGGGCGTGCACGGTTTGCAGGCGCAATTGCGCAGCGGCCTGCAGGTGTTGACCCGTGGTCGCCGTACGGCGGTGGCGCGTCACCAATCCCTGAGCGCCGCGCTGGATTGGACGTACGAGCGCCTCAGCCTGCCCGAGCGTTGGCTGTTCTTACAATTGGGGTTGTTCCGGATGGCGGTGACGTTGCCCACCTTGAGTGAGCTGGTGGCCGGCACGGAGCTGGAACACGCCGACCTGTCTTATTTGCTGGCCCGACTGGTGAACCTGTCACTGCTGACCCTGGAACCTGGTCCCGGTCCCGAACGGTACCGTTTGCTGCACTGCCTGCGCAGCTATGCCTTGGCGCAACTGCGCGACCCCGGCCAGGTGGCGCGTTTGCAGCAGGATTACGGGCACTACCTGGGGCCGCTCTCAGGCCGGCCGTTTGTGCTGCAACTCGTCGAGCAGGCTGCGCACGCGGAGTAGGTCGCGGGTGGCAAACCCTTCGGTAAAGCGCCCATGGATCGAACTCAACAGGTCGCGTGCCGCGTCCACGCGGCCTTGCTGCCGCCAGCGCTGCGCCAATGACAGTGCGCAACGCAATTCCCAGGCCAGCGCGCCTTGCTGCCGCGCCTGGCCCAAGGCTTCGAGCAACAGCGTCTCGGCCGCGTGGCTGTCGCCCATGGCGTCGGCGCGGACCCGCAGGATCTCCGGCGTGCACCAGCCGGCGCCACCGTTCATGGCGCGCTCGAAGGCGGCGTCGTCCACCGTGCCGGCATTGAATGTCACCAGGGTGTCTTTCACCAGGCCCAGGCCCTGCACATCGGCTATCGGCGCCGTGCCCTCGTAGCATCGCGCCCATGTATGAAACAGCGGCACCGAGTGTTTTTGTGCCTGCTGCAACAACAGGTCCAACCGATCGCGAGCCGTGGCGGTGTCACCGTTGTAGTGGGCGATCACCACGCCGGCCAGGGCCAGGGTGTAGCAGATGGACGTGCCGTGGTTGATCTGCAACGCCAGCGTCAACGCCTGGCTGGCGGTGCGCCACGCGCGCTCGGGGAAGCCGCGCAGCCAGAGAATGCGCGCCAGAATGGTCAGTGCCGCCACGCCCTGGTCGTATTGCACGCCAAACCCATGGGTGAAGCGGTTGAGGTGGCCGCTGTGGGCCATGCGCTGGATCACCTGTTCGGCATTGTGCAGCGCCAGCGCCTGGTTGCCGGCGAAGTGCTGCGCCAGCACCCGCAGGCGTTGGGCGCTGAGGTCCAGTTGCGGCTCGGCCTGGGGGCCCAGCCTGTCGAAATGCAGGCTTTGCGCCAACGCCTCGCGGTAGTTGCCGCCACACAGGTTGACCGCCATCTGCCCCGACACGGCGCGCAATTGCCCGGCCAGGTCTTTGCCCGCTTCGGCCAGGCGTCGCGCCCGGGCAAACGCCTCCAGGGTCTCGGGCGTGCCCCCCTGGGTGTGATAGGAAAAACTGCCCAGCGCCAGTTGCAGGGCCATGTTCAGTGGCTGGCTCGGCGCACTCGATTGCCCCAGCCGCGCCAGGGCCTTGCCCACGTATAAACCGTGTTCGCGCAGCAGCGACAGTTCCTGCCACAGCGGCATGGCGCTGACCGTGAGTTGGATGCCCAGCAGGTGCACGCCCTGGTCGCCCAGCCCCCAATCGAGGGCGGCGCGAATGTCATCACGCAGCGGTGCATAGCGGTCGATCCAGGTCTGGGTCGCGGTGTTTTGCCAATCCTGCTGCGCTTGCTTCATCAACGTCAGGCAGCGCCTCGCATGGCGTTCGCGGGTGGCGTCAAGCTCCTCGGCGACGCTGAGTTTTTCCAGAGCGTAGGTGCGGGTGACGTCCAGCAGGCGATAGACCATCTCGTCATCCCCGGCCTCTACGTTGAGCAGGGATTTGGCCACCAATTGGCTGATCGAACCCGGTACCTGGGCCGCTGCGATCTGCTCCCCGGCAATCACCGCCGCCGCGCTGGCCAGGCTGAAACCGCCGCGATAGACCGCGAGGCGGCGCAGGCAAATCTGCTCACACTCGGTGAGCAGCTCAAAGCTCCAATCCAGCGTGGCGCGCAGGGTCTGGTGACGCGGCAGGGCATTGCGGCGGCCACGGGTGAGCAGGCGGAAATTGTCTTCCATTTGCACCAGCAGCCCCGGCAGACCGAAACGCTCGATCTGCGCGGCCACCAGCTCGATTGCCAGGGGAATGCCGTCCAGGCGCTGGCAGATATCAATCGCCAGGGGCAGTTCGGCGTCGCTCAGTTCAAACCTGTCCTGATGGGACATGGCCCGCTCCACCAGCAGTTGCAGGGCCGGGTAGCCCAGGGCCTGGGCACGGTTGCCGGTGGCGGGCGGGCAGGCCAGGGGGTCCAGGCGCTGCACGTATTCGCCCTCGGCGCGCAGGGCCTCGCGGCTGGTGGTCAGAATGTGCAATCTGGGGGCGTGGTGCAGCAGGCTTTCGCTGATCAGCGCGATAGCGTCCAGCAGGTGCTCGCAATTGTCGATCACCAGCAGCAGGTGGTGCTCCTGCAAGCGGCGCGCAAATGCGGCCGGCGCTTCGTCCTCGGCGCAGGTCAGGTCGAGCAGGGCGGCCAGGTTGGGCAGGATCATCGACGGCGCGCTGAGAGGCGCCAGGTCGAGCAAGCGGATACCGTCGCGGTAGTGTCCGATCAACAGCTCCGCCACGCGCAGTGCAACGGTGGTTTTGCCGATGCCACCAGCGCCGGTCAGGGTGATGAAACGCTGCTCCGGCAACTGCTGCACCAAGCTGTCGATCAGGGCCTGGCGGCCGATCATGCGGGTGTGGCGCAGCGGCAGGTTATGGCAGGGACGTTGCGGTGTTCCTTCGCTGGGCAGGCTCATCGGTTCAATGCTCAGTGGCGCAACAAAACTGTAGCCACGCTGCGCCACCGTGACGATATAGCGCTGCCCGGCCTGGCCGTCGCCCAACGCCTTGCGCAACGCCGCCATGTGCACGCGCAGATTGCCGTCTTCGACGACGCTTTTGGGCCACACCCGCGCGATCAGCTCCTGCTTGCTCACCACGTTGCCGGCTTGCTCGAGCAGGATCAGCAGGATGTCCACTGCACGCTTGCCCAGACGCAACGGGCGGCCCGCTTCCAGCACCATGCGCTGGCGCGGATGGATGCGGTAAGGGCCAAAATGCACCGCCTTATCGCTCAGCTCGCTCATCGGGGGTCATGCTCTGGGAAAGGAGAGCCGCCAGCATAGGCCAGGCGCATGCGGACCACTAGGCAGCGATCTCCTGGAGCTTGTGACGCAGTTGGTGATTTCGCCAGGTCATCGGGTTGACGCCCTCGCTGCGGGTGAACATATGGCAAAAGTGCGCCTGGTCGCAGAACCCGCATTCCAGGCTGATTTGCGTCAGGCTCAAGGAGGATTGGGTGATCAGTTCCTTGGCGCGCTGGATACGCTGTTGGCGAATCCATTCCTGGGGTGACAGCCCGGTGCTGCACTTGAACGCGCGGGAAAAATGGCTTCGCGACAGCGCACAGGCCTGGGCCAGGTCGGCAATCGCCAGGCTTTCGCCCAGGTTGGCGAGGATCAGTTGCTTGGCAATGCGTTCGCGCCTGGGGCACAGGCCGCCGGTGGCGGGTAAACGGGGGGCGCAGTACTCAAGTCGGGCCATGACAGATATCCGCAGTCGATGGGAGCGTTCCCGGTGAATGGATGCAGTGTAGATGGCGGTTATCTTGTTGCCGGACCGTCTGGCTGACGAGTTAATCGTTGTTAATTTTGTCAGCTGTACGGCTCAAATCTGTCAAAAAAGACAGCACAGGCGTGCAATCCAAAGCGCTGTTTGCGTGCTTCCCTGAACGCTGCTCAACCGTATGGATTTCGCCATGAACCGCAACGACCTGCGCCGCGTCGACATGAACCTGCTGGTGATTTTCGAGGCGTTGATGTTCGAGAAAAACCTGACCCGGGTCGCCGAAAAGCTCTTTATGGGGCAACCGGCGGTGAGTGCGGCGTTAGGCCGCTTGCGAGACTTGTTCGACGACCCGTTACTGCTGCGCAACGGCCGGGGCATGGAGCCCACGCCGCGTGCGCTGGCGATACTCAAGGAACTGCAACCGGCCATGGATACCATCTCCGGAGCGGTCAGTCGCGCCAAGGATTTCGATCCTTCCACCAGCTGCGCGGTGTTCCGTATCGGCCTGTCGGACGATGCCGAGTTCGGCCTGTTCCCGCCGTTGCTCAGCCGGCTGCGTGAGGAGGCGCCGGGAATCGTCTTGGTGGTACGCCGCGCCAATTACCTGTTGATGTCCGCTTTGCTGGCCAGCGGCGAGATTTCGGTGGGGGTGAGTTACACCACCGAATTGCCGGCGAACGCCAAGCGCAAGAAGCTGCGGGATATCCCGTGCAAGGTGCTGCGCGGTGATGAGGGCGCCGAGCCGCTGACCCTGGACGACTATTGCGCGCGGCCCCATGCGATGGTGTCGTTCTCCGGTGACTTGAGTGGCAATATCGACCTCGACCTGGCACGCATCGGCCGCGCCCGCCGGGTGGTGCTGGCGGTGCCGCAATTCAGCGGGTTGCGCGCGCTGTTGGCGGGCACGCAGATCATTGCAACGGTGCCCGATTACGCGGCGTGTGCGTTGACCGAGGGCACCTCGCTGCGCGCGCAGGACCCACCGTTTGCGATTGATGCGGCGGAGTTGTCGATGGTGTGGAGCGGGGTGCACGACAATGATCCGGCGGAGCGCTGGCTGCGCGCACGCATCGCGGAGCATATGGCGCGGGAGGTTTAGGGGGGCGACACCGTCCACATCAAGCGGCACGCATTGGTCACCTGTTCTTCGCCGAAATTGGATATTCCTGCGACACGGGCGGGTGGCTAGTCTGGCCCCCCATTCCCACCGTTCCGGAGTATCACCATGCAACCGCGTACCGACTTCTACACCGCCTCCCCAGACGCCATGAAAGCCATGCTTGCGCTGGAAGCCGCCGTCGGCAAGCTGTCCATCGAACTGCCTCTGCTGGAACTGATCCGTCTGCGCGTGTCGCAGATCAACGGCTGTGCGTTCTGCCTCGACATGCACACCGCCGACGCGCGCAAAGGCGGCGAGACCGAGCGTCGCCTGTACACCCTGTCAGCCTGGCGTGAAACGCCGTTCTTCACCCCGCGTGAGCGCGCCGCACTGGCCTGGGCCGAGAGCCTGACCCTGATCAGCCGCACCCACGCCCCGGACGAAGACTTCAATGCGCTGGCCGCCGAGTTCAGCGCCCAGGAGCAGATCGACCTGAGCGTGGCCATCGCCACCATCAACAGCTGGAACCGTCTGGCGGTGGGGTTTCGCAAGATGCCCACGTAAACCGTTAACGGGCTTTGAAATAGCCGCGCGGCGTGGTGCCGGTCATCTGCTTGAAAAAGGCGATCAACGCGCTGTCACTGGCAAAGCCCAGTTCAAAGGCGCAGTAGCTGGTACTGCGCCCTGTGGCGAGCAATTCGATAACCCGCATCAGTCGCCACTGCTGGCGCCATTGCTGATAACCCAGACCGGTTTCCCGTTGGAAAATCCGGCCGATGGTCTTGGTGCTGGCGCCCACCTGCTGTTCCAAGGCCTGCAACGGGGGCGGCAAGGTATCGAGGTTGCCCATCAACCGGGCCAGGCGTTTGTCCCGGGGCAGGGGCAGCAGCATGGGTTGTTCGGCGGCGTCGCAGATCTCGCTCAGGCACAGGGCCAGCAGATGGGCATAGCGGCCGCAGGACCAGTCGGTGTCGAAGGGCGCCATCGCCATGGGTTCCAACACCGCCCGCAGCAATGGGCTGACCTCGATCACTCGCACTTGGGACGGCAACTGCTGCGCCAGCGCCGGGCTGACATACACCGAACGGTAATCCACGGTCTGCTGCATCTGCGCGCGGTGCGGCAGGCCGCAGGGGATCCAGGCGGCACGGGTGGGGGGCAGCAGGCAAAGGTGATTGTCGAGGGTGATGCGCGTGCAGCCCAGCTGGGTGAACAGCAGTTGCCCGCGCTGGTGCTGGTGCAGGCCGGAATCATGGTCACCCAGACGCGCGGCGATGCCGATAACGGGCGCCGCGAGGCGGTCGGGATCGAAAACTGCATCGGCGTTCAGCCAGGCCATAGATTGTCCGATTTCATCGATAAGTTGTCGAAAGATGGATAATAGCCCAATCGACGCGCCTTAAAATCCCTCCACTCTCTTTCCGCAAGGACATGTCGATGAAGCTTAACCCTCTGCTGGTATTGGCGGTGGCCCTGCTGATGTTCCCGCAACTGGCCCAAACCCTGTACAGCCCTGCACTCGGAGACATCGGCCAGGCCTTTGCGGTGGGCCCCGAGCGCGTGGGGCAGACGCTGTCGGTGTATTTCCTGGCCTTTGCCGTGGGCGTCGTGGTGTGGGGACGTGCCTGCGATCACCTGGGGCGCCGACCGGTCATGCTGGCCGGCCTGACGATTTATGCCCTCGCGTCGCTGCTGGCCTTGAGCGTCAGCACGTTCAGCGCGCTATTGGTGGCCCAGGGCGTGGCGGCGTTTGGCGCTGCGGTGGCCTCGGTGGTCACGCAGACGGTGTTGCGTGACCGCTTCCACGGCCCGGAACTGGCTCAGGTGTTTTCCGTGGTGGGCATCGCCATGGCCGCCAGCCCGGCGATCGGCTTGTTCAGCGGTGCGGCCCTGGTGCAGTCCTTCGGTTATCGCGGCATGCTCTGCGGTTTGTTGGCGCTCGTCTTGGTGCTGATGGGCTGGTGCGTTTGGGCCTTGCCGGAAACACGTCCGGCGTCGTTGCCCACCACCTCGCTGTACAAAACGGTGGGCCTGATGCTCAGGGATGCGGGCATTGGGCGTTCGATCGGGCTGGTAGCGGCCTTCAATATCGCCTTGTTCGCCTACTACAGCGTGGCGCCGTTCATCTTTGAGCAGCAGGGGCTGTCCTCCGTCGAGTTCGGTTACAGCGGCGTCCTGTTGGCCATGGGATCGGGGCTGGGGGCGTGGTTGAACAACGTGCTGCTCAAGCGCGGGATGAACGGCGATCAGTTGGTCTTGATCGCGGCCGGTATCGCCGTCGCGGGCAGCCTGTTGGTGCTGGCGCTGCAACACACGTGGTTATTCGTCATACCGATGCTGCTGGTGGTGCTGGCGTTCGGCATGGCGATCCCCAACGTGCTCGGCGCCGCGCTGATGGCCTACCGTGACCGTTTAGGCACGGCGGCGGCGGTGTTCGGTTTGCTTTATTACCTGGCCATTGGTGCCGGCCTGACCCTGGTGGCCTGGGTCCAGGACCTGGGCTGGAGCCTGTTGGTGTGTGGGCTGGCGGCGCTGTGCCTGGCGACGCCGCGGGTGTTCAGAAGTTGACCGAGGCACTCAGGCGCGCCGTCAACGGGGCGCCCTGGAACAGGTAGTCATCGCCCATGTATTCGCCCACGTCGCGCCAGTAGCGTTTGTCGAAGAGGTTGTCGACGCTCAGGCGAAACACCGTCTCATAGCCGTCGACGCGGGTGGTGTAACGACTGCCGACGTTGACCACCGCATAGTCCCCCACTGCGACGTTGCCGCTGCGGTTGGCGTACTTCCTGGCGCTGTATTGCACGCCACCCAGCACGGCCAGCCCGTTGACCCAGGGTAACGCGTAGTCGGCGTACACACTGGCGCGCAGCTTGGGTACGTTGATCGCCTGGTGGTCTTCGTAGGCCGGTGTGCCGCTGCCGCTGACCCGCGCGCGGATCGCCGCGACACTGGTGGCGATCTGCAAGCGCTCGGTGGCCCAGCCATTGGCCGACAGTTCCAGGCCGGTGTTCTTCTGTTCGCCCTGTTGCACATAGGTGAAGTTGCCGGCGCCGTCCGGCTTGGTGTACTGGTAGGCCTGGCGCGTCTGGAACACGGCGGCGGCGAAGCTGATGCGACGCCAGTCGTATTTGACCCCGGCTTCGATCTGCCGGGAGGTGGTCGGGGCCAGGGTTTGATCCTTGTTGGTCGCAAACCACGGCGCGGTGCCGCCCAGGGACAGGCCCTTGTTGTAACGGGTGTAGAGCGAGATGTTCTCGATCGGCTTGTAGATCAACGCGGCCTCGGGCAGGAACACGTATTGCTGGGTATGGCGCGTCTGATCGCCAGTGCTGCCATCAAAGGCGTGTTCATCCAGGCGCACTTCGCGGCCGCCAAGGATGGTCTGCCATTGCTCGTTGAAGCGCATGCGGTCGGTGACGAACACGCCGTACTGACGGCTGTCCAGGGTGCGATGGCTGTCGTTGAGCGGCACATCGGTGGGGGCGTATGTTGGTGCATCGGCGTCTATGTTGCCGCTGCCGAGCCACTCGTTGACTGCAGTGCGCTTGTCGATCACCCGGCGAAACGCGCTGGTGCCGAAGGTCAGTTCATGGCCCAGGCCTGCGGTGTCGAACAGGCCGGTCATGGCCGCCTGCACTTCGTCGTCGCGGCGGGTGTCGTCGGGGCTGCGGAAATCGTAAATATCGTAATTGCCCTGGGGGGTGAAGGTATTGCCGACGCCACCGGTGTCACCGCCCCACGCAAACGAACTGTAGTCATCAATCACCACCTTGCTGCGCGCGGCGCTGACGCTGCCTTGCCACTGGTCGCTGAAGCGGTATTCGAACCGGCCGTTGAGGTTCAGCGCATCAATGCCCACCTGTTTGGAGCCGCTCTGATGGCCCAGCAGTTTTTTCGGCGAGGCATGGTGGGGGACCTCGGTACCGCCAAGCAATTGGTAACCCGGCACCGAGCGTTGCTGCTTGTTCTGGTACTCGGCGTCAAGTTGCAGCACGGCGTCGGGGCTGATGTTCCAGTCAAAGGCCAGGGACACAAAGTCGCGCCTGCCGTTGGCGCGTTCCACATAGGCGTTGAGGTCTTCGTGGGCAACGTTGGCACGCAGGCCAAATTGCTGCTCGCTGCCGAACCAGCCGCCGACGTCGGTGGCGAGGTAACCGCTGCCGCGATCATCGGTGGAGACCGTCACCGCGCGCACATCCTCCGGGCGCTTGGTCACGTAATTGATCACACCGCCGGGCTCGGAGATTCCGCTCTGCAGGCCCGCCAGGCCCTTGAGCACCTCGACCTGCTGCTTGTTTTCCAAGGCGACATTCTGCTCGCCGGTGATGGTGCGCCCGTTGATCTTGTAGCTGCTGGCGGCATTCAGGGAAAAACCGCGCACCACAAAGTTTTCGTAGTAGCCGATTGGCGCATAGCTGTCGCCCACCGAGGCGTCGTTGCGCAGCACTTCACTGAGCAGGCGCGCTTGCTGGTCTTTGATCAGTGCGGCGTTGATCACGGTGATCGAGGCCGGGGTGTCCAGCAGCGGCGCCTCGTCGAAACCGCCGACCGAGGCCGTGTCTGCGCGATAACCGGACGCGTCCTGGCCCTGGACCGTCACCGCCGGCAGTTCGATGTCTGCCGCGAGGCTGTTGCCGATACCGCCGCTGAGCAGCAGGCCGAGGGCGAAACGTGACGTAACGACGGGACGAAAACGCAAAACCATGGGGGCAGGGCCTTAAAGCGCAGGGCGGGGGGCGCATAAGCTAGGCAGATTGGCGCGGTTTTACAAGTTTTCGAGAAGGGTTCGCGTTGAGACGTACCGTCTCAGCCTTGACGTGATTCCCGTTGCGCCTGGACGCGCCCTGCGTACCTCTGCGATAGACACGCTTTGCTCAACGTTGCAGGAGATAGCCATGAGTATCGCGGGAAAAGTTGCGCTGGTAACCGGCGCTGGGCAGGGCATCGGCCGGGCGATCGCCCTGCGCCTGGCACAGGACGGTGCCGATATCGCCCTGGTGGACATCAATGGCGCCAAGCTCCAGGCCGTGGCCGCCGAAGTGGTCGCGCTGGGTCGCAAGGCGTCGGTGTTTATCGCCGACGTGTCCAGGCGTGAACAGGTGGTGGCGGCCGTGGAGCATGCGCACCAAACCTTGGGCGGCTTTGACATCATCGTCAATAACGCCGGGGTGGCGCAGATCGACGCGCTGCTGGAGGTGAGCCCGGAGCAGGTCGAACGCACCCTGGGGATCAACGTGCAGGGCGTGTTGTGGGGCATCCAGGCCGCCGGCAAGAAATTCAAGGCGCTGGGACAAAAGGGCAAGATCATCAACGCCTGCTCCATCGCCGGCCATGAAGGGTTTGCGCTGCTGGGGGTGTATTCGGCCACCAAGTTTGCCGTGCGCGCCTTGACCCAGGCGGCGGCCAAGGAGCTGGCAAGCGCCGGGATCACGGTAAATGCCTATTGCCCTGGCGTGGTGGGCACCGATATGTGGGTTGAAATCGACAAGCGCATGGCCGAAATCACCGGTGCTGAAGTGGGGGCAACGTACAAGAAGTACGTGGATGGCATCGCGTTGGGCCGCGCCGAAACGCCGGAGGACGTGGCGGGGTTGGTGGCGTTCCTGGCGGGGCCCGATGCGGACTATATGACCGGGCAGTCGCCGTTGATCGATGGTGGCCTGGTCTACCGCTGAAACGTGTGGGAGGGGGCCCCTCCCACACGATTGACCTGACGGTATCAGCTGGTTTTGCCGGGCATATCGATGCCCAACTGGTTAACCCGCCGGTACAGGGTCGCCCTGGAAATCCCCAGCGCCTGCGCCGTCGGCAACGGCTTCCAGCGATGCCGAATCAACGCATCCAGCACCAGCTGGCGCTCGGGGCTGACGCTCTGTTCGGCCAGCACCGGCACCTGCTCACCGCGAATCTCAACCGGCAGATCCGCCACCTGCAGCGTGCCGCCTTCGCACACCGCGCAGGCGTACGCCAGCACGTGGCGCAGTTGCCGCACGTTGCCCGGCCAGGCATAACCGAGCAGCAATTCCAGGGCCGCGTGGCCGATACCCAACGACACCCCGCTGGTGCGCGCCTCCTGCGCCAACAGGCGGTTGATCAGCGCCAGCTTGTCGGTGCGCTCGCGCAACGGCGGCAGGCAGAAGCGCGCGCAGCCGAGGCGAAAGTACAGGTCTTCACGAAAACGCCCGTCGCTGACCAGCACTGCCAGGTCGCGGTGGCTGGCGCAGATCACCTGAATATCCACCGTGCGGGTCTTGGCCCCGCCCAGGGGCGCCACTTCGCCTTCGGCCATCACCCGCAGCAGGCGGGTTTGCAGGGCCAGCGGCATGTCGCCGATTTCATCGAGGAACAGCGTGCCGCCATCGGCCTGCACCAGCAGCCCCGGCATGCCTTTGCTGGACGCTCCGGTAAAGGCCCCTGCGACATAGCCGAACAGCTCGCTTTCGATCAGGTTCTCGGGGATGGCCGCGCAGTTCACCGCGACAAACGGGCCTGTGCGACGGGCACTGCGCTCATGCAGTTGGCGGGCGAACACTTCCTTGCCCGCGCCGGTTTCGCCTTGCACCAGCACCGGCAGGTGGCGGTCCTTGACCCGCACGGCCAGGCGCAGGTGCTCCTCCACGCGCGGGTCGACCTGGGTGTCCGGCACCGCCCGGCGCGGCGTGCGCTGTGGGGTGTTGACCCGCACATGCAGGGCGTCCGCCGCGCCGCGCCATTGCAGGTGGCGCGCCGATTGGTCGGTAACCGCGCGCAACGCATCCAGGTCAAACACCTCGCCGATATGCGCCGGCACCTGGCCAAAGCGCAGACGCAGGGCCTGGCGTGCCTTGCTGTTCAAGGCCTGCAGGCGTCCATCCTGATCCCACGCCAGCAGCAGGTCGGGCTGGCTGTCCACATAGCCTGGCGTGCTATGGGCCTGGAGCACCCAGTGCTGGCGGGCGCTGTGCATGAAGAACGCGTTCTCGATGGCCTCGGCGCTCTGCGCCACCATTTGCCGTACCAGGTGCTGGCTGCGCCGGTCATCCGGGGACTTGAGCGCCGAGGCGTCCATCACGCCGAGCAGGTTGCCCTGGGGGTCGAAGATCGGTGCGGCGGAGCAGGTCAGACCGATAAAGGCCGCGCGAAAGTGGTCGCGCTTGTGCACCGTCACTGCGGCCTTGCTGGTGAGCACGGTGGCCACGCCGCAGGTGCCTTCTTCGGCTTCCGACCAGCAGGTGCCCAGATACAGGCCGGCCTTGCGGCAGTCGGTACGAATGGCCGTGTCCACGCGGTGGTCGATGGTCTGGCCCTGGGCGTCGGTGAGCATCACGCAGTAATCGGCGTGGCGTACGCGGTGGTGCAGTTGCCCGACGGCTTCACCGGCGATACGCATGAACAGCTCGGCGCGTTCGCGGCATTCCTTGAGCAAAGGTTCGGTGAGGATGCGCGGCCCTTGCAGCGAGCCAGGGTCCAGGTGGTGTTGTTCCATGGAGCGGCGCCAGGAATCGAAAATCAACGCCGGCACCGGCGCCTGGGGCAGGCGCTCGGCATTGCGCACCACGCGACTGACGCAGTCGACGTGCTCTCTGGAGTTCGCGGCGAGCATAAGGCCTCCGGTTCTCGATCTTTGTTGTTATGCCCGCCATTAAGCGCCCACCGGCGCACAGGGACAAGCGCGCCCTGACAGAGGGCCGCTGCTGAGACGCAGCGTCTCATGCGAGCCGAGACGCGACCTGCATGCTGCGCTGCACGGTCTCATTCTGCGGTGTCGTGGCGCACCGGCACAACCGCGTGGCACTGCTCTGGATCAAGGCTTTGCCAGGTTTTTGCAGGCATTGGCACAGGCTGTGCTGAAGGGCCTGTAGCTGGCCGCAGCCAGCCTTTTGTGTGTCGAGACAACCTGGAGAACAACAAGATGTCCACTCACCTGTCCACCGATCAACTGCTGCATGCCTACACCGTGATGCGCACCATTCGTGAGTTTGAAGAACGCCTGCACGTGGAGTTCGCCACCGGCGAGATCCCCGGTTTCGTGCACCTGTACGCCGGCCAGGAAGCCAGCGCCGCCGGGGTCATGGCCCATCTCAACGATGATGATTGCATCGCCTCCAACCACCGTGGCCACGGCCACTGCATCGCCAAGGGCGTGGATGTGTTCGGCATGATGGCCGAGATCTACGGCAAAAAAACCGGCGTGTGCGGCGGCAAGGGCGGCTCCATGCACATCGCCGACCAGGAGAAAGGCATGCTCGGCGCCAACGGCATTGTCGGCGCCGGTGCACCGTTGGCTGCCGGTGCCGCACTGGCGGCCAAGCTCAAGGGCAGCCAGGGCGTGGCCGTGGCGTTTTTTGGCGACGGCGGCTCCAACGAGGGCGCGGTGTTCGAAGCGATGAACCTGGCCGCGATCATGAACCTGCCGTGCCTGTTCGTCGCCGAAAACAACGGCTATGCCGAAGCCACCGGCTCCGGCTGGTCGGTAGCCTGCAAGGACATCGCCGAGCGTGCCGTGGGGTTTGGCATGCCGGGGGTGATTGTCGATGGCAACGACTTTTTCGCCGTGTACCAGGCGCTGGGCGTGGCGGTGGCGCGGGCGCGCGAGGGCGCCGGGCCGACCTTGGTCGAGGTCAAGTTGAGCCGCTTCTACGGCCATTTTGAAGGCGATGCGCAAACCTATCGCGGCCCGGACGAAGTGAAGAACCTGCGCGAATCCCACGATTGCCTGGTGTTGTTTCGCCAGCGCTGCAGCACCGAGGGCTGGTTGGACACCGCGCAGTTCGAGCGCATCGACGCTGAGGTGGTGCAGTTGATTGACGACGCCGTGCGCCTGGCCAAGTCCGATCCCAAGCCCCAAGCCGCCGACCTGCTCAGCGACGTCTATGTCGCCTACCGCGCATAACATTCATCTTCGGAGAGAATTCCATGGCTCGCAAAATCACTTATCAGCAGGCAATCAACGAAGCCCTGGCCCAGGAAATGCGTCGGGACCAGAGCGTGTTCATCATCGGCCAGGACGTGTCCGGCGGCACCGGTTCCCCCGGTGAACAAGACGCCTGGGGCGGCGTGCTCGGCGTGACCAAGGGCTTGTACCCGGAATTTCCCGAGCGCGTGCTCGATGCGCCGCTGTCCGAAGTCGGCTACGTGGGCATGGCGGTCGGCGCCGCTACGCGGGGCATGCGCCCGGTGTGCGAGTTGATGTTCGTCGACTTTATCGGCTGCTGCCTCGACCAGTTGCTCAACCAGGCCGCCAAGTTTCGCTACATGTTCGGCGGCAAGACCACCACGCCCCTGGTTGTGCGCGCCATGTACGGCGCCGGCCTGCGCGCCGCCGCCCAGCATTCGCAGATGCTCACCTCGATGTGGACGCACATCCCTGGCCTCAAGGTGGTATGCCCGGCCACGCCGTACGATGCCAAGGGCATGCTGATCCAGGCGATCCGCGACAACGACCCGGTGATCTTTCTCGAACACAAGATGCTCTACAGCCTGCAGGGCGAAGTGCCGGAGGAGCTCTACACCGTCCCTTTCGGCGAAGCCAATTTTGTCCGCGAAGGCCGCGACGTGACCCTGGTGACCTACGGGCGCATGGTGCACATCGCCCTGGAAGCCGCCGCCAATCTGGCCCGCCAGGGCATCGACTGTGAAGTGCTGGACCTGCGTACCACCAGCCCGCTGGACGAGGACAGCATCCTGGAAAGCGTGGAGAAAACCGGGCGTCTGGTGGTGATCGACGAGTCCAACCCACGCTGTTCCATCGCCACCGATATCAGCGCGCTGGTGGCGCAGCAGGGGTTTGCGTTTCTGCGCGCGCCGATTGAAATGGTCACCGCGCCGCACACGCCGGTGCCGTTCTCCGATGCGCTGGAAGACCTGTACATCCCCAACGCCGCGAAGATCGAAGCCGCCGTGCTGAAGATCGCCGACAAGAGGACTGCCGCATGATCCATACCTTGACCATGCCCAAGTGGGGGCTGTCGATGACCGAGGGCCGCATCGACGTCTGGCTCAAGCAGCCGGGTGACCGAGTGGAGAAGGGCGAGGAGGTGCTCGACGTCGAAACTGACAAGATCTCCAGCAGTGTCGAGGCACCGTTCAGCGGCGTCTTGCGCCGGGTGCTGGCGTTGAGCGACGAGACCTTGCCGGTGGGCGCGTTGCTCGGGATCGTGGTGGAGGGCGAAGCCACCGAGCAAGAGATTGATGCAGTGATTGACCGCTTCCAGGCCGGGTTTGTCTCCAGTGCGGCCGAGGCCGAAACCTCGGGGCCGAGCGCGCAGAAAGTCGAGGCAGGCGGGCGCTTGCTGCGCTATCTGGACCTCGGCGAAGGCGGCACGCCGCTGGTGCTGGTGCATGGTTTTGGCGGCGACTTGAATAACTGGCTGTTCAACCAACCGGCCCTGGCCGCCGAACGCCGGGTAATCGCCCTGGATTTACCGGGGCATGGTGAGTCGGGCAAGCAGTTGCAAACGGGTGACGCCGATGAACTGAGCCAGGCGCTGCTGGCGCTGCTCGATCACCTCAAGCTCGACCGCGTGCACCTGGCCGGGCATTCCATGGGTGGGCTGGTTGCGCTGACGGTTGCCGACCAGGCCCCCGGTCGCGTTGCGTCGCTCACGCTGATCGCCAGCGCCGGCCTGGGGCCGGACATCAATGGCGATTACCTGCACGGTTTTGCCGAGGCCAATAACCGCAACGCGCTCAAACCGCAGTTGGTGCAGTTGTTCAGCGACCCGGCGCTGGTGACGCGCCAGATGCTGGAGGACATGCTCAAGTTCAAGCGGCTGGAAGGGGTGGATCAGGCGTTGCGGCAGCTCAATGCCAGGTTGTTTGACGGCGGTCGGCAGATGACGGACCTGCGCCATGTGGTCGGTCGACAGCCAAGCCTGGTGATCTGGGGCAGTGACGACGCAATCATCCCGGCCGGGCATGCCCAGGGGTTGGAAGCTCAACTGGAAATATTGCCGGGGCAGGGGCATATGGTGCAGTTGGAAGCGGCGGACCAAGTCAACCAACTGATCGCAACCTTCCTCAACACTCAGCCCTGAAAATGCGCTCAATGGGGAGGGGCAAGCTCCTCCCGCATTGACTTGCCTTTCACAGTGAGCGCTTCAACGTTTCGCTGGGCAGTTCCTTGAACAACGCGCGGTAGCTGTGTGAAAACCGCCCCAAATGCCAGAACGACCAATTCATCGCCACCTCGGCCACCGTCGCCCCGGCCGCATTCAACAATTCACGTCGCGCGCCGTTCAACCGGCGCAAGCGCAACCACTGCGCCGGGCTCATGCCGGTGTAGGTTTTGAAGCCTTGCTGTAACTGACGCAGCGGCACACCAGCGATCTGCGCCAGTTGCAGCAGGTTGACGGTTTCATCCGGCGCATCGGCGGCCCATTCACCGATGCGCGCCATCAACTGGCGTTCCGCGCTGCGCTTGTGCAAAGCGCTGCGATCCAGGCCTACGCAGGTGTTGTCGAGGATAAACAGGCAGTCGTCGAGCAGTTGCCGGGTGAGGGCGTCGCGGCTGATCGGGTCGGTGAGTGTCGCCAGGCGGGTCAGCGTGCCACTGAGCCAGCGCGTGAACAGCACGTTCTGTTGGCAGGTCAGCGGTGCCATGAACAGGCCTTCGAGCCTGTTCATCTCCAACCCATGGCGCTGCACGAATTGTGCGCCGAACACCACCGCCACTTCGCGGTAGTTCTCCGGGGTGATCCAGGTGTTGCGGCTCTCGCCATTGAGTAGGTACAGCGCGTTGTCGCTGCCATCGAAACAGAACGCCAACGCGCCCGGCGGTGCGTTGAAATGCTGCTCGACGCGGGTGTTCATGCATTCTTCGTACACCTGCACGCCTTGCAGGTCGAGGTAGCGGATCCGCCCGGCAAAATGCCCCGGTGACATCTGCTGGTACTGTTGCACCCAGCCCGGTGTCGCGCTGCATTGGGCGGCGACATCACCGGTGGAGAAGGCCTGTACGCGCAAAGCTGTTGCCTGTGTCATGGGGAACCTGGGCGCACTCTATTGGTGCGTTGTGGTTGGCGCAAAGTGGATAGATGGCGTGTGAAAGCTGGCTCAAGATAGACCTCAATGCGCCGCGAGTACAAGGCGGCGCAGCTCCCATCCCATGACGAGGTCCTTATGAACGCCCCCTTCGATCAGCTGTCCGCCTGGCTGAAAGAACACAAGATTACCGAAGTCGAATGCGTGATCAGTGACTTGACTGGCATCGCACGCGGCAAGATTGCGCCCACCAATAAGTTCCTGCATGAGCGAGGCATGCGCCTGCCGGAAAGTGTGTTGCTGCAAACGGTAACCGGGGACTTTGTCGACGACGACATCTACTACGACCTGCTCGACCCGGCCGACATCGACATGGTCTGCCGCCCCGTATCCAACGCCACCTACGTGGTGCCGTGGGCCATCGAGCCCACCGCGATTGTGATCCACGACACCTTCGACAAGAGCGGCAACCCCATCGAGCTGTCGCCGCGCAATGTGCTGAAAAAAGTCTTGCAGCTCTACACCGATCGGGGCTGGCAGCCCGTCGTGGCGCCGGAAATGGAGTTCTACCTGACTCAGCGCTGCGAAGACCCGGACCTGCCGCTCAAGACCCCGGTGGGACGCTCCGGCCGAGCCGAAACCGGCCGTCAGTCGTTTTCCATCGACGCGGCCAACGAATTCGACCCGCTGTTCGAAGACGTCTACGACTGGTGCGAAGCCCAGGGGCTGGACCTCGACACGCTGATCCACGAAGACGGCCCGGCGCAGATGGAAATCAATTTTCGCCACGGTGACGCCCTGGACCTGGCCGACCAGATCACCGTGTTCAAACGCACCCTGCGCGAGGCCGCGCTCAAGCACAACGTGGCGGCCACTTTCATGGCCAAACCGGTGGCCGACGAACCCGGCAGCGCCATGCACCTGCACCAGAGCGTGGTGGACATCGCCACCGGAAAACCGGTGTTCGTCGATGCCGACGGCGCCATGAGCCCGCTGTTTTTGCACCACATCGGCGGTTTGCAGAAGTACATCCCCCTGCTGCTGCCAATGTTCGCGCCCAACGTCAATTCGTTCCGGCGCTTCTTGCCCGACACCTCGGCCCCGGTCAATGTGGAGTGGGGCGAAGAGAACCGCACCGTTGGCCTGCGCGTGCCCACCAGCAGCCCCGACGCCATGCGCGTGGAAAACCGCCTGCCGGGCGCCGATGCCAACCCTTATCTGGCGATTGCAGCAAGCCTGCTGTGCGGTTACCTGGGCATGATTGAGCGGATCGACCCCAGCGCGCCGGTGCAAGGCCGTGCCTATGAGCGCCGCAACCTGCGTTTGCCGCTGACCCTCGAAGATGCGCTGGCGCGCATGGAGGCGTGCGAAACGGTCAAGCGCTACCTGGGCGACAAATTCGTGCGCGGCTATGTGGCGGTCAAGCGTGCCGAGCATGAGAATTTCAAGCGGGTGATCAGTTCCTGGGAGCGTGAGTTCCTGCTGTTGAGCGTCTAAAAAAACCAATAAGGGGTGTCGATATGCGTCTTGTGAACAAGCTTCTCCCGCTGGCTCTGGTGGCCGCGTTCAGCAGCACCGGCCAAGCGGCACAAACGGTGAGTGTCTACAACTGGACCGACTATATCGGCGAGACCACCCTGGCTGATTTTCAGGCCAAAACGGGGATCAAGGTGATCTATGACGTGTTCGACTCCAACGAAACCCTGGAGGGCAAGTTGTTGGCGGGCCGCACCGGGTACGACGTGGTGGTGCCGTCCAACCACTTCCTGGCGCGTCAGGTGAAGGCCGGCGCGTTCCTCAAGCTTGACCGTGCGCAGTTGCCCAACTTCAAGAACCTCGATCCCAAGCTGCTCAAGCTGCTGGAGAAAAACGACCCGGGCAATGCGCACTCGGTACCGTACCTGTGGGGCACCAATGGCATCGGCTACAACGTCGACAAGGTCAAGCAGGTGCTGGGCATCGACCATATCGACTCGTGGGCGGTGTTGTTCGAGCCGCAAAACATCAAGAAGCTCAATCAATGCGGCGTGGCCTTCCTCGACTCGGCGGATGAGCTGTTCCCGGCGATCCTCAACTACATGGGCAAGGATCCGCGCAGCGAGAACCCCAAGGACTATCAGGAAGCCGAAGCCAAACTGCTGACCCTGCGCCCGTACATCACGTACTTCCATTCCTCCAAGTACATTTCGGACTTGGCCAACGGTGATATCTGCGTGGCGTTCGGCTATTCAGGCGATGTGTTTCAAGCCGCCAACCGGGCCAAGGAAGCCAAGAATGGGGTGAACATTGCGTACTCGATTCCCAAGGAAGGCTCCAACCTGTGGTTCGACCTGCTGGCGATTCCGGCTGACGCCGGCAATCCGAAACAGGCCCACGCGTTTATCAACTACCTGCTCGACCCCGAAGTGATCGCCAAGGTCAGCGCCTCGGTGGGTTACGCCAACGCCAACCCGGCGGCCAAGGCGTTCATGGACCCGGAACTGGTGAACAACCCTGAGGTGTACCCGCCTCAGGAGGTGCTCGACAAACTCTATATTTCCACCACGCCCACCCCGGCGACCATGCGCCTTATGACCCGCGCCTGGAGCAAAGTGAAGACCAATAAATGATGCCGTCCGACGACCACGTGCGCTCCTATTACCGCGCCACGGCCAATGCCATGCCGGAGCGCCCTTGTCTGGGCGCCGACCTGACGGCTGACGTGTGTGTGATCGGTGGTGGTTTCACCGGCGTCAACACCGCCATCGAGTTGGCCCAGCGCGGGCTCTCGGTGGTGTTGCTGGAGGCCAGGCGCATCGGCTGGGGCGCCAGCGGGCGCAATGGCGGGCAACTGATTCGCGGCATTGGCCACGATGTGTCGGGGTTCGCCAGGTATGTGGGCGAGGAGGGCGTGGCCTATTTGCAGCGCGCCGGCATCGAGTCGGTGGCGCTGGTGGGCGAGCGTATTCGCGAACACGCAATTGACTGTGACCTGCGCTGGGGCTTTTGCGAGTTGGCCAATACGCCGGCGCAGTTCGCCGCATTCAAGGGCGAGCAGGAGAGCCTGGCGCGCCAGGGATACGCGCATGAAACCCGTCTGGTGGGGCCACGGGACATGTTGGACGTGGTGGATTCGACGCAGTATGCCGGTGGCCTGGTGGACATGGGCTCCGGGCACTTGCACCCGCTGAACCTGGTGCTCGGCGAGGCACGGGTAGCCGAGTCACTGGGGGTGCGGATCTTTGAGCACAGCCACGTGCTGGAGCTGATTCATGGCGAGACTGTGCAGGTTCGTTGTGCGGGCGGCACAGTCCGCGCCACCCATCTGGTGCTGGCCTGCAATGCGCATCTGGAAGAGCTGGAACCGCGCCTGAGCGGCAAGGTGCTTCCCGCGGGCAGCTACATCATCGCCACCGAGCCCTTGTCAGTAGGACTGGCCAACCAACTGATCCCGCAGAACCTGGCGTTGTGCGACCAGAAAGTCGGCCTGGATTACTACCGGTTGTCCGCCGACCGTCGCTTGCTGTTCGGCGGCGCCTGCCACTACTCGGGGCGTGATCCGGCGGACATCGCCGCGTATATGCAGCCCAAGTTGCTCAAGGTATTCCCGCAACTGGCAGACACCGCCATCGCGTTCCAGTGGGGCGGCATGATCGGCATCACCGCCAACCGTTTTGCGCAGGTGGGGCGCTTGAAGCAGTACCCGAATGTGTTCTACGCCCAGGGCTATTCGGGCCACGGCCTGAACGTGACCCACTGGTGCGCACGGCTGCTGGCCGAGGCGATTCATGCCGGGCACAGCCAGGGCCTGGATATCTTCAGCCAGGTGCCGCACATGACGTTTCCGGGGGGCAAAGCCTTGCGCTCGCCGCTGCTGGCGCTGGGCATGTTGTGGTACCGGTTGCGGGAAATGATGCATTGACGGGTTTTGCGTGGCAGGCTGAGCGAGGTTTTCCTACGACTTTTGGAGATTTACCGTGCCAACAGCATCTGCAGTGATTGAAATCCCGGTCTCGGCCGACACCGTCTGGCAACTCGTCGGCGGCTTCAACAGCCTGCCGGATTGGCTGCCGCTGATCGCCACCAGCGAAGCGGGCGAAGGCGGTCGCGTACGTCACCTCAAGACCGCCGACGGCGGCGTGGTGGTGGAGCGTTTGCAGACCTTCGACAACGTGGCCCGCACCTATAGCTACACGATCGAGCAATCGCCGTTTCCGGTGAGCGCGTACCTGGCGACGTTGCAGGTGGAGGCGCTGACGGAATCGTCGGCGAAGGTCACGTGGTCCGGCGTATTCACCCCGTCGGCGGGTACTACGGATGCGCAGGCGGAGGTCTTGTTCGCCGGCGTTTACAGCGGTGGGCTCGAGGCGCTGCGCGCAAATTTCCCGGCCTGAGCCGATCTGACAGGCAATGCCGCACACCGGTGGGAGCAGGCCCTCCCACACGTTGCCCTCACTGGCTTTCGCGTTGGATGGCTCAGGCTTCGGGCATCAGTTGTTGGCGGCACTCCAGGATCAGGCGCGCGCCCCCTCGCGCGCTGGTACCCACCTCCAGCTTGAAGCCGTGCAAGTTAATGATCGCCGCGACAATCGACAGGCCCAGGCCGAAGCCACCTCGCTGGTCGCCTTCGTCCACGCGGTAAAAACGCCGGAACACGGCAGCGCGTTCTGCTGCCGGTATGCCAGGCCCGGAGTCGTGCACTTCGATGCGCGTGCTGCCGGCGTCATTGACACCGCGCAGAATCACTTCGCCACCCGGTGGGGTGAACTTGATCGAGTTGCTCAGCAGGTTGGCCAGGGCTTCGAACAGCAACGCGCGATCGCCGGTGATCCAGGGCAGGGAGTCGGGCGCGTCCAGCACCAGATGCAGTTCGCCTTCTTCGGCCAGGGGCAGGTAAAAGTCATGCAGCTCGCGCAGCAGCGGCAGCGGGTCCATCAGCAAAAAGCCCGAGCGGCGCTGGTGGTCTTCCAGTTCCGAGATGCGCAACAGCCCGCGAAAGCGCGCCATCAGCGTGTCGGTTTCGGCGATGGCGTCGTCCAGCTGCACGGCATGGGCCGAGTCGTGTTCGGCCTGCTGCTTGATGCGGTAAAGCTGCGCGCGCAAGCGGGTCAGCGGGGTGCGCAGGTCGTGGGCGATGTTGTCGCACACGCCTTTGACCTCGTTCATCAGCTTCTCTATGCGGTCGAGCATGGCGTTGACGATGGCCGCGAGCATATCCAGTTCGTCGCGTCGGTCCGACAGCGGCAAACGGTGGGTGAGGTCACCGGCGACGATGGCTTCGGCGCTGGCCTGGATCCCACGAATCCGCCGTAACGGACGGCGGCGCAGCAGGTGCCAGCCGGCGGCGCCGGGGATGATCGTCAGGGACAATGCCCACAGCAGCGCATGCCAGATGATCCGCGTCACGCCGAACAGCGAACCGTTGGCCCGCACCAGCACCAGCCAGCGGCCGTCTTCGGTGTGGGTGGCCACGGCGTCGCAGCTGTCTTTGGGCAGTTTGGGGTCGTCGGAGTCGACGCAGTTGGCCAGGGCGTGGATCTTGCCATCCAGCGGCAGGTCGGGGGGGACCGCGCGGATCGGCCCGCTCAAGGGGCGAAATTGCTCGTCGAACAGGCCGTAGGCGTCCACGCCTTTCATGTCGAAGGTCATGCTGGTGGTCAGCGCGTCGACCAATTCTTCACCGTCGAAGCGCTGGAACAGGTGCTGACGCTGCATCAGCGAATGGCGCGAGAGGTCGCTCAGGTAGCCCGACACCTCGTAATACAGCACCCCCATGAGGATGCAGCTCCAGGCCACGAACAGCGAACTGTACAGCGCCAGCAAGCGGCTGCTGGAAGAGCGCCAGCCCTTAGAGGGGTTCAGCAATGACATAACCCGAACCTCGTACCGTGCGGATCAACGGCGTGAGGCCCGGTGGATCGATTTTCTTGCGCAGACGACCGATGTGCACGTCGATCAGGTTGGTGCCCGGGTCGAAGTGATAACCCCAGACTTCCTCGAAGATCATCATCCGCGACAGGATCTGCCCGGTGTTGCGCATCAGGAATTCCAGCAGTTTGTATTCAGTGGGCAGCAGGGTCAGCGGCTGCTCGGCGCGACTGGCCTCGCGGCTGATCAGGTTCAGCTCCAGGTCGGCCACGCGCAGGGCGGTTTCGAACTCCTTGACCGTGCTTTTGCGGCGCAACAGCACTTCGACGCGGGCGGCCATTTCATCGGAGGCGAATGGCTTGGTCAGGTAGTCGTCGCCGCCGGCGCGCAGGCCGCGCACACGTTCGTCCACATCGGAGAGGGCGCTGATCATCAGGATCGGCGTCGACACGCCGATGGTGCGCAGGGTGGTGACGATGGCCAGGCCATCCAGTTCGGGCAGCATGCGGTCCAGGGTGATCAGGTCGTAATCACCACTCACAGCACGGACCAGGCCTTCGCGGCCGTTGTCCACCCAATCTACGTCCAGTCCATGGCTACTCAGCTCAGCGACGATCTCGCGGGCCGTTACGGCGTCATCCTCGATGGTCAAAATGCGGGTCATAGGAGTACCTGGTGAGCGATTCACACTAGAAGTGAGGGCATTTTGCCAAGAAATGGCTGAACGCTTCCTAAATAAAACTTCATGTTTCAGGCGACCCGATGTTTTTCAGGGGAATGCATATCGCACGCCTGCGATGGGCGGGTGTTGCAACTTGCATGGAACGGGTAAGTTCAAAATATCTAACGTTTTGAAAAATAACGGTATTTATTTCTATGGCGACTGGCACGGTGCCTGCACTGTCCCTTTGAGACTTGTAACACCATCTTTCCTGCCGGGAGTACGACAACAATGATCACATCCTCATCCACGCTGCAAGCGTCGAGCACGCACTCCGGGGTTTCCTGGGGGGCGATCTTTGCCGGGGCCGCTGCGGCGGCTGCACTGTCGCTGATTTTGGTGCTGCTGGGCTTCGGCCTGGGTTTTTCGGCGGTGTCGCCGTGGGCGGACAGCGGTATCAGCGCCAAAGGGCTGGGCATATCCACGATTATCTGGCTGGCGTTTACGCAGATCGTCGCCTCCGGTCTGGGCGGTTACATCGCCGGCCGTTTGCGGGTGAAGTGGGCGGGCATGCACGGCGATGAGGTGTATTTTCGCGACACGGCCCATGGCTTCCTGGCCTGGGCAGTGGCTACGCTGATCACCGCGGTATTGGTCGTCGGTTCGGTCAGCAGTGTCGTCAGTGGGGGTGTGAAAGCCGGTGCCAGCGTCGCGGCGGGCGCGGCCAGCGGTATGACGCAAGCGGCGGGCAGTGCGGCCAAAGGCGTCAACGGCGGCGACTTCGACTACTACGTCGACAGCCTGTTTCGCGATGACCGCCCCGTGGCGGTCAGCGATGACGCGGCCCATGGTGTGGTCGCGCGCATCTTCACCCGCACCCTGAGCAACGACGGCCAACTTGCCGCCGAAGACCGTGCCTACCTGGCGCAGTTGATCAGCCAGCGCACCAACCTCAGCCAGGCCGAGGCCGAGGCGCGTATCGACAAGGTCTACGGCGATGCCCGTAAAGCCGTCGAAGACGCCAAGCTCAAAGCCAAGCAAGCTGCGGATACCGCCGCCAAAGTCGCCGCCTATACCTCGCTGTGGACATTTGTTGCACTGCTGATCGGCGCCTTCTTCGCCAGTTTCGCCGCAACCTTCGGCGGTCGTCGTCGCGATGCCGTGGTGTACGTCGAGACCGAAACCTACGTTCGTTAATTCAAGGAGAACACCATGCGCTCATTACTTCTGTGGTTCCTCGGCGTGCCGATCCCGGTAATTATCCTGATCGCCATTTTCATGCATTGATACCGCGACCATCTCGGTCCGATGCGGGAGGGGGGCAATCCCCCTCCCGCGTTTTATTTGCGGTAACCGAGCGTCAGTCGTCAAACCCCACCTGCTCGTGAATCTCATCCACCTTCAATTCCAACCGATAGGCCACGGCGATGAATAACGCCTGGCACAGGCACAGGGTGGCGCTCAACGAGCGGAAGGCGAACGATGACCCTTCGTTAACCAACAGCACCGCGTTGGCCCGCTTGGCCAGGGGCGAGAGGTTGCTGTCGGTGATGATCAGGGTCTTGGCCTGGTGGTGCTGGGCGATGCGCAGGCAGTGCTGGGTTTCTTTGCCGTAGGGCGTGAAGCTGATGGCGATCACCAGGTCATTGGCGCGCACGCTGCGCATCTGCTCGCGGTAGCTGCCGCCCAGGCCCGAGACCAGATGGATGCGTTTGTTGGTGTGCTGCAGGTTGTAGACCAGGTAGTCGGCCACCGCAAAGGAACGGCGTACGCCGACCACGTAGATATTGTCGGCGTTGACCACCAGGTCCACGGCTTTGTCGAATGCCACGTCATCCAGTTCCAGCCCCAGGCGCTCAATGCCCGACAGCGTCGCGTTGACACACTCGCGCGCCAGGTCCCCGCCGCTGGCCTTCTGCGATTTGTTGGCGATCATGCTGCGGATGCGTTGCTGATAGTTCTGCACCGGCGTGGTCTTGTGGGTGTAGGCCTCGCGAAACAACGCCTGCATCTCACTGAAACCACTGAAGCCAAAGCGTTGGGAGAACCGCACGATGGCCGAGGGGTGCACTTCGCATTCGCGGGCGATGTCGCTGATGCGGTCGACCATGATCCGGTCGCTTTGCTGGCTCATATAGCTGGCGATGCGTTTGAGTTGGCGCGGCAGGCTTTCGTATTCGTCGGTGATCAGCTGCAACAGGCGTTCGGCATTGATCGGAGGGCTGGCGAGCGGGGCTTCCAGGGTGGTCTCGGGATCGGTGCGGGACATGGGCAATCCTTCTGGCGTGTTCGTCTGATGCGCTGATGGGTGGCGCAAGTCTACAGGGTAGGCGCAAAAAAATACCCCGGCATCACGGCCGCCGTGGCTTGCTGAAACGATGCACGGTGGCTGGCGGGCCATTATGCCAACGTATTGGAAAAAATATTCCACTAAAAATAATTCTGGAATAAATATTGATTGCCGCAGCCGGACGTTCTAGTCTGCATCCACCAAGAGCGTTTGCCGTCGCCACGGCGGCACAACGCAGGCTGATAAAAATAACAGGAGCCAGCATGGGCCAGACTCGTTTTGCCAGTGGGCGTCAATTGGATCTGATTTGCCTCGGGCGCCTGGGCGTCGACCTCTACGCACAGCAAGTGGGTGCGCGGCTTGAGGACGTGTCCAGCTTTGCCAAGTACCTCGGCGGCTCTTCCGCCAACATCGCTTTCGGCACGGCGCGGCTGGGGCTCAAGTCGGCGATGTTGAGCCGGGTAGGCGACGACCATATGGGTCGCTTTCTGGTGGAATCCCTGGCCCGTGAAGGCTGCGATGTCAGCGGGATCAAGGTCGACCCGGAACGCCTCACCGCCCTGGTGTTGCTCGGCCTCAAAGACCGCGAAACCTTCCCGCTGGTGTTCTACCGCGAAAACTGCGCCGACATGGCGCTGCGCGCCGAAGACATCAGCGAAGCCTTTATCGCTTCGAGCAAAGCGCTGCTGATCACCGGCACGCATTTCTCCACCGACAGCGTGTACAAGGCCAGCATCCAGGCCCTGGAGTACGCCGCCAAACACAACGTCAAGCGCGTCCTGGACATCGATTATCGCCCGGTGCTGTGGGGCCTGGCGGGCAAGGCTGACGGCGAAACGCGGTTTGTCGCCGACCAGAATGTGAGCGCGCATGTGCAGAGGATCCTGCCGCGGTTTGACCTGATCGTGGGCACCGAAGAGGAGTTCCTGATCGCCGGTGGCAGTGAAGACCTGCTTGGCGCGCTGCGGACTGTGCGCGAACTCACGCCCGCCACCCTGGTGGTCAAGCTGGGCCCGCAGGGCTGCACGGTGATTCACGGTGCGATTCCCGCGCGCCTGGAAGACGGCGCGATCTACCCTGGGGTGCGCGTCGAGGTGCTCAACGTGCTGGGCGCCGGCGATGCGTTCATGTCGGGCTTCCTCAGCGGTTGGCTCAACGACGCCGGCGATGAGCGTTGCAGCCAATTGGCCAACGCCTGCGGTGGCCTGGTGGTGTCGCGCCACGCCTGCGCACCCGCCATGCCGACCCCCGCCGAATTGGAGTACCTGTTCAACAGCCCGGTGCCGATCACCCGTCCGGACCAGGACGTGACCCTGCAACGTCTGCACCGTGTCACGGTGCCGCGCAAGGCGTGGAAGCAGTTGTTCATCTTCGCCTTCGATCATCGTTGGCAATTGGTCGACCTGGCGCAACGCGGTGGCCAGGATCCGGCCCGTATCAGCGCTATCAAGCAGCTGTTTATCCGGGCCATCGAACGGGTGGAAACAAAGCTCGCCGATCAGGGTGTCGACGCCGATGTGGGCCTGTTGGCTGACCAACGCTTTGGCCAGGACGCGCTCAACGCCGCCAGCGGCCGTGGCTGGTGGATCGCACGTCCGGTGGAGGTGCAGAACTCACGGCCCCTGGCCTTCGAGCACGGCCGTTCGATTGGTAGCAACCTGATCGCCTGGCCCCAGGAGCAGATCATCAAGTGCCTGGTGCAATTTCATCCAGACGACGAGCCGCTGCTGCGCCTGGAGCAGGAAGCCCAACTCAAGGCGGTGTACGAGGCTTCGCTGATAAGCGGCCATGAACTGCTGCTGGAAGTCATCCCGCCCAAGGAGCACCCGTCCACTTACCCCGATGTGCTCTACCGCAGCCTCAAGCGCCTTTACAACCTGGGCATTTACCCGGCGTGGTGGAAGATCGAAGCGCAGTCGGCCGAGGAGTGGGAAAAGCTTGACGCGCTGATTCACGAGCGTGATCCGTACTGCCGTGGCGTGGTGCTGCTGGGCTTGAATGCCTCGGCAGAGTGCCTTGCCGAAGGCTTTCGCCAAGCACGCCTGAGCACCACTTGCCGTGGGTTTGCCGTGGGGCGCACGATTTTCCAGGCGCCGAGCAAGGCGTGGATGGCGGGGGAGATCGATGACGAAACCCTGATCCAGCAGGTGCAGGCCACCTTCGAGCAACTCATTGCCGCCTGGCGCAGCGCGCGAAAGTAAACAGGCTCAAAGGCGGGAGCGAGCAAGCCCGCTCCCACACAAGGCCGATCTAACCAGGCTTACGTCAGATAAAAACAAAAGGTGCAGCCATGCCCGCAATTCGAATTGGCATCAACCCGATCTCCTGGAGCAACGACGACCTGCCGGCCCTGGGTGGTGAAACGCCGCTGAGCACCGCTTTGAGCGAGGGCCAGGCGATCGGCTACGAAGGTTTTGAACTTAACGGCAAATTCCCCAAGGACGCCAAAGGCGTGGGCGATGTGCTGCGCCCCTATGCCCTGGCGCTGGTCTCCGGCTGGTATTCCAGCCGCCTGGCGCGACGCTCGGTGGCCGAAGAGATCGAGGCGATTACCGGCCATGTCGACGTGTTGAAACAGAACGGCGCCACGGTGCTGGTGTACGGCGAGGTGGCCGATTCGATCCAGGGTTCGCGCATTCGCCTGATCGAGCGCCCGCGCTTTCACAGCGAGCAGGCCTGGCAGGACTATGCCGACAAGCTCACGGAACTGGCGCGCTTCACCCTGTCGCAGGGCGTGCGTCTGGCGTACCACCACCATATGGGCGCCTACGTCGAGTCCCCCGAAGACATCGACCAACTGATGCAGCGAACGGGTCCGGAAGTCGGCCTGTTGTTTGACTCGGGCCACTGTTACATGGGCGGCGGCGACCCTCTCCAGGTGCTGCGTAAACACATCGAGCGCGTCTGCCATGTGCACTTCAAGGATGTGCGCAAACCGGTGGTGCAACTGGCGCGCAACCAGATGTGGAGCTTCCCCGACTGCATCGTCAACGGCACCTTTACGGTGCCCGGCGATGGCGATATCGACTTTGCCGAACTGCTGGACGTGCTGCTCGCCGCCAACTACCAAGGCTGGCTGGTAGTGGAGGCCGAGCAGGACCCGGCGGTGGCGCCCAGCTATATCTATGCAAAAAAGGGTTATGACACGTTGCGTGCGCTTCTCAACGAGAGGACCAAACCATGAGCTTGCTGGTAAAGAGCAGTAAACGCGGGCAAACCATGGTCGCCCTGGAAGAGGGGCGCTTGGAATACGTAGGCTTTGCCGCCTACCGCCTGAGCCTTGGCGAAACCCTGCCGGTCACCGCCGGTGATCAGGAGCTGTGCCTGGTGCTGCTCAGCGGCCGCGTGACGATCGAAGGCGAGGGCTTCACCTGGCAGAACCTCGGTGATCGCCAGTCGGTGTTCGAAGACAAGTCGCCGTTCGCCGCGTACCTGCCGCCTGGCACCACGGCCCAAGTCACGGCGTTGAGCGACGTGCAGATCGCCGTGTGCGCCGCGCCCGGCGCGGGTGGTTACGCGCCACGCTTGATTCGCCCCGAAGACTGCAAGCGCAGCGTACGCGGCAAAGGCGCCAACACCCGCTATGTGTGCGACATCCTGCCCGATACCTCACCGGCCCATTCGCTGCTGGTGGTGGAAGTGCGCACACCGTCCGGGCACTCGTCGAGCTACCCGCCGCACAAGCACGACACCGATGACCTGCCGCACCAGAGCTTTCTGGAAGAGACCTACTATCACCAGATCAACCCACCCCAGGGCTTCGTGTTCCAGCGGGTGTACACCGACGACCGCAGCCTCGACGAGGCCATGGCCGTGGAAAACAGTGACCTGGTGGTGGTGCCCAAGGGCTACCACCCGGTCAGCGTGCCGTACGGCTACGAGTCTTACTACCTGAACGTGATGGCCGGGCCCAAGCGCGCCTGGCATTTCCACAATGACCCGCAGCACAGCTGGCTGCTGGACCTTTAAGCAGTTTTGACGGAGAACAATAATGAAATCGCCTCTACGTTTTGCCCTGAACCGCATGGTCGCGCCTAACCTTTCCCTGCCGGATTTTATCCAGTTGGCAGCAAAGCTGCAGTGTGACGCCATCGAGATCCGCAACGACCTCAGGGGCAGTGAAATCGAATACGGCACGCCGGCCAGCCGCGTGAGCGAGTTGTGCGCGGTACAGGGCATTACGGTGCTGTCGATCAACGCGCTGTACCCCTTTGACGTATGGAACGACGAACGTCGGTCCCAGGCGATCAAACTCGCCACTTATGCACGTGAATGCGGCGCTCAGGGGCTGGTGATGTGCCCGCTGAATGATCGCGGCGACACCCGCGACGAAGCCCAGCGTGCCGCCGGTCTGCGCACCGCGCTGAGCGAACTGGCGCCGATCCTGCGCGAATACGGGATTCTCGGGTTCATCGAGCCACTGGGTTTCGAAGAATGCGCGCTGCGCCGCAAACGCGTTGCGGTGGACGCAATCAAGGCGATTGGCGGCCTGGATGTGTTCCGCCTGGTACACGATACCTTCCACCATCACTTGGCCAGCGAGCATGAGTTCTTCCCGGAACTGACAGGCCTGGTGCATATCTCCGGCGTGGAAGATGCCGATGCACCCTTGAATTCGATTCGCGACGGCCACCGCGTGTTGGTGGGCGAGGGCGATATTCTCGGCAATGCCGCGCAAATCGACACCCTGCTTAGCACCGGTTACGGCGGCTATCTGTCATTTGAACCGTTCGCCGAAAGCGTGCATGGGCTGACGGATATTCAGCAGGCCTTGGGGGCTAGCATCGCCCACCTGCGAAATTCCCGAGCCTGACACCGATCAACCTGCGGGAGCTGACAAGCCAGCTCCCGCATTGGATCTCTGTTGATCAATGGACCTGCATTTACACAGGGTGTAAGACATGACCACAACACGATTGACCATGGCCCAGGCCCTGCTGAAGTTCCTGGATAACCAGTACATCGAAATCGACGGTGTGCAGAGCAAATTCGTTGCCGGGGTGTTCACGATTTTCGGCCACGGCAATGTGCTGGGGTTGGGCCAGGCCTTGGAACAGGACAGCGGCGACCTGGTGGTGCATCAGGGGCGTAACGAGCAAGGCATGGCGCACGCCGCCATCGGTTTCGCCAAGCAGCACCTGCGCCGTAAGATTTATGCGTGTACGTCGTCCGTCGGCCCTGGCGCTGCGAATATGCTGACCGCTGCCGCCACTGCTACGGCCAACCGCATCCCATTGCTGCTGTTGCCCGGCGATATCTACGCCAGCCGCCAGCCCGACCCGGTGCTGCAACAGATCGAGCAGTTCCATGACTTGAGCATCAGCACCAACGATGCGTTCCGTTCTGTCAGCAAATACTGGGACCGTATCAACCGTCCCGAACAATTGATGACGGCGGCGATCCATGCGATGCGCGTGCTCACAGACCCTGCTGAAACCGGCGCGGTGACCCTGGCCCTGCCGCAGGATGTGCAAGGCGAAGCCTGGGATTACCCCGACTATTTCCTGCAAAAGCGTGTGCACCGTATCGACCGTCGCCCGGCGACCAGCGCGATGCTGGGCGACGCCGTGGCTGCCTTCAAGGGCAAGCGCAAGCCGCTGATCATTTGCGGTGGCGGGGTCAAGTACGCCGGCGCCAATGCTGCGCTGCAGGCCTTCGCCGAGCGCTTCGATATTCCCTTCGCTGAGACTCAGGCGGGCAAGAGCGCGGTGGTGTCCAGCCATCCGTTGAACGTCGGTGGCATTGGCGAGACGGGCTGTCTGGCGGCGAACCTGCTGGCGCCGGAGGCGGACCTGATCATTGGCATCGGCACGCGCTACACCGACTTCACTACCTCGTCCAAGTCGCTGTTCAAGCATGCCGAGGTGAAGTTCCTGAACCTGAATATCAGCCCCTGCGATGCGTTGAAACTCGATGGCGTACAAGTACTGGGTGATGCCAAAGTCGTACTTGAAGCGCTGGCCGATGCCCTCGGCGATTACCGTTCCAACTGGGGCGAGCAGGTGCGCGAGACCAAGGTGCAACTGGATACTGAAGTTGATCGCATCTACCAGGCCGATTACCAGAGCGAAAACTTCGTCCCGGAAATCAACGATCACATGGACCCAGCGGTACTGCGCGAATTCATCGAGCTGACCGGTTCCTGCCTGACGCAAAGCCGCGTGCTCGGCGTACTCAACGAAACCCTGGCCGACGATGCCATCATCGTCGCGGCCGCCGGCAGTCTGCCCGGTGATTTACAGCGCAGTTGGCGCAGCAAGGGCGTCAACACCTATCACGTCGAATATGGTTATTCGTGCATGGGTTATGAGGTCAACGCCGCCCTCGGCGTGAAGCTGGCCGAATCTGAGCGCGAGGTCTACGCCTTGGTGGGTGATGGTTCCTACATGATGCTGCACTCGGAGCTGGCCACCTCGATCCAGGAGCGGCGCAAGATCAACGTGGTGTTGTTCGACAACATGACCTTTGGCTGCATCAACAATCTGCAGATGGAACACGGCATGGATAGCTTCGGCACCGAGTTCCGCTTCCGCAGCCCCGAGACCGGCAAGCTCGACGGCGGGTTTGTGCCGGTGGATTTCGCCATGAGCGCGGCGGCCTATGGTTGCAAGACCTACAAGGTCAGCAGCGTCGAGCAACTGCGGATGGCATTGGCCGATGCTCGCAGGCAAACGGTGTCGACGCTGATTGATATCAAAGTTCTACCCAAAACCATGATTCACAAATACCTGTCGTGGTGGCGGGTGGGTGTGGCGCAAGTCTCCAACAGTGCACGCATCGACGCGGTGGCAAAACAACTCAATGAGCGCCTGGCCAAAGCCCGGCAGTACTGATAACAAAAGGAGTGATTCATGTCTTTGCTTTCTAATTCACTGCGGTTAGGTGTAATCGGCACTGGCGCCATCGGCCGCGACCATATTCGTCGTTGCAGCCAGACCTTGCTCAATAGCCAGGTAGTGGCCGTGACTGACATCAACCTTGAACAGGCCGCCAAAGTGGTCGCCGACTTGAAACTCACCGCCGAGGTTTATCCGGACGGCCACGCGCTGATCAATTCGCCACAGGTGGAGGCGATCCTTGTGACCTCCTGGGGGCCGAGCCATGAAGAATTTGTGCTTGCCGCCATCGCAGCCGGTAAACCCGTATTCTGCGAAAAACCGTTGGCCGTCACCGCCGCAGGTTGCCGTAAGATCGTCGACGCCGAAGTGGCCTATGGCAAGCGCCTGGTGCAGGTTGGTTTCATGCGCCCGTATGACGAAGGCTATCGCGCCCTCAAGGCGGTGATCGACAGTGGCCAGATTGGCGAGCCCCTGATGCTGCATTGCGCGCACCGCAATCCGACGGTGGGCGAGAATTACAAGACCGACATGGCAATCACCGACACCCTGATCCACGAGCTGGACGTGTTGCGCTGGCTGCTTAACGATGACTACGTGTCGGTGCAGGTGGTGTTCCCGCGCAAGACCAGCAAGGCGTCGGCTCATTTGCGTGACCCGCAGATCGTGCTGCTGGAGACCGCCAAGGGCACGCGCATTGATGTGGAAGTTTTTGTGAACTGCCAGTACGGCTACGACATCCAGTGTGAAGTGGTGGGGGAGACCGGTATCGCCAAATTGCCGGAGCCTTCGCAAGTGCAATTGCGCAGCGAGGCGAAGCTGTCCAATGCGATTCTCATGGACTGGAAAGATCGCTTTATCGGAGCCTATGACGTGGAGTTGCAAGCGTTTATCGACAGCGTGCGCTCCGGACAGGTCGGTGGGCCGTCGGCGTGGGATGGCTTCGCGGCAGCGGTGGCTGCGGATGCGTGCATCGAAGCGCAGAACCGCGAGCAGATCGTCAAAGTCGACCTGCCTCCACGCCCGAACTTCTACGGCTGAGTACATATTCCACTTACGGCATTCGGTCAATGTGGGAGCAGGCAAACCAGCTCCCACTTCGGATCGGGTTCCGGTTTCAGAGACGGGAGTACCTGAACATGCGCATCGCACTAGACCCTTACATGTACCGCCATCTGCCCCTTGGCCAGATGGTCGACAAAACTGCCGAGCTTGGCTACCAGTATATCGAGCTGTCGCCGCGTGAAGACTTTCTGCCGTTCTACAAAGCCGCTCGCGTCGATCGTGCGCGCATCAAGGAGTTTCGCAAAGCCTTGAGTGATGCAGGCGTGCAACTGTCCTCGCTGTTGCCCATGTACCATTGGGCCGCCGCCGACGAAGGCTTGCGCGTGGCTGCCGTGCGCAACTGGAAACGTGCGATCCAGATCGCCGTGGAAATGGATTGTGAGCTGGTCAACACCGAATTCACCGGGCAGTCGGACAACCCCCTGGTCTGCGAAAACCAGTTCATGCGTTCTATGGACGAGCTGATACCGGAGTTCGAGCGCGAAGGCATCAAGTTGGATATCCAGGCGCACCCGTACGATTTTTGCGAACGCAACAATGAGTCGGTGGACATCATTCGTGGTCTTGATCGCGATTGGATCAACTATCTATACGCCGCACCGCACACCTTCTTTTACGACGACGGAAAAGGCGATATCGCCTCGATGCTTAACTATGCCGGCTCCAAGCTGAGCCACTTGATCATTGCCGATACCTACAACCACCGCGCCTCTTCAAACTTGCGTTACATCGTCAATCCGCCAGGTGTGACCGCGACCGTGCATCAACACCTGGATATCGGCCAGGGCGAAGTGAACTGGGACGCGTTTTTTGGCACGCTGCGCGAGATCAAGTTCGATGGCATCGCCACCGTCTCGGTGTTCGCCTGGGAAGACCGCCCGGATGAATCCAACCGGATGATGCTGGAGCGTGTCACCCGTGAACTGTGCCGATAAAGGAGCTGGCCCCATGCGCATTGGACTCGTCGGCTATGGTCACGGCGGCCGCTTTTTTCACGCACCGCTGATTGCAACGCTGCCCGGCGCAACCTTTGTCGGTGTTGTTACCCGCTCGTCCGAGCGGCGGCAACAGTTGGCCACCGATCACCCAGACCTGAGGGCTTATGACAGCATTGGCCAAATCGTCAAAGCCGGCGTGGATGTCCTGGTGGTTTCCACCACGCTCAAGGGTCGCCCGGCCCTTGTGCTGGAAGCCATTGAACACTGCGTTGACGTGGTCAGCGACAAACCCTTCGCGGCCAACGCCGAACAGGCTCAGGCGCTGATCACGGCGGCTGAGCGTCATGCCGTACTGCTGACGGTGTACCAGAACCGGCGCTGGGACTCGGATTACCTGACCCTGCGCAAACTGATTGACGCCGGGGCCCTGGGCACCATCACTCGTTTTGAATCCCGCGTGGAGCGCTTCAGCCCGCAAGCGGTCGGCAATGCCAGCGGCGGCGGTTGGTTGCGCGATCTGGGCAGCCACCTGGTGGACCAGGCGCTGCAATTGTTCGGCCCGGTGGACCGGGTGTTCGCGCAACTGCATTACACCGCCGAACATCCCAGCGTCGACCATGGGTTTTTCGTCTCGCTGACCCATGCCAACGGGGTGATTTCCCACCTGTGGGGCAATGCCCTGCAAAACAGCCAGGCCCCGCGGTTTCGGGTAAGCGGCAGCCTGGGGTGTTACACCGTCGAGGGGCTCGATGGCCAGGAAGAGGCGCTGATGGCCGGCAAGTCGCCGAAAACCGAGGGCGAGCACTGGGGCGCCGAAGAGCACCGGCGCTGGGGCTGGTTTGAGCATGGCGCGGACCGCGAGCGGGTGCCTTCGGAGAAAGGCTGCTGGACGCAGTTTTATCGGCAGTTGCAATCCGCTGTGCAAGGGCAGGGGGCCTTGCCGGTCGACGCGTATGAAGCGCTGGAAACCACCCGTATATTGGACGCCGCACGGCTGAGTGCCGAGCGCCAGCAGGTGGTTTCAACAAAAATAGAATAAAATTCTAAAACAGGTTGATATGGAAATTATTTTCCAATAAAGTCTTTTCCAGGTTGCATAAAGTACGTCGCGGACTCGATCCCGGCGACTCAACAAAAACAAGATCAAAACAACCAGGTACCGTCAGATGAAAATCTTCAACGCTGTACTGCGAGTTTTACGCCCTGCCCACACGCCACGCGATCTGCCCCGCGCCCGGCCGTTCTACTTTTCCTTCCTTAACGTGCTGTGCGTCGAAAACCACGGCGCGCTGGTCTGGTGCATTCCAGGCGCACCGGTCGTCCGACTGCCCGCCGAGCTCTGATAAACGCAACGTCCAGAAAACCAACAAGAAAGTGGAGACAGACCGTTCATGAAGACCCCGATTCGTTTTACCGCGCTGGCCTTGTCCATGCTGCTCGCCAGTGGTGTGGCCTCGGCTGCCGATCTGAAGATAGGCGTGAGTATGTCCGCCTTCGATGACACCTTTCTCACCTACCTGCGTGAGGACATGGACAAACAAGCCAAGTCCTATCCCAAGGGTGACGGCGTGCAGCTGCAGTTCGAAGACGCCCGTGCCGACGTGGTGAAACAACTGAGCCAGGTCGAGAATTTCATCAGCCAGAAAGTCGACGCGATTATCGTCAATCCAGTGGATACGGCGTCGACCGCCAATATCACCAAGGCTGCCACCGCTGCGGGCATTCCGCTGGTCTACGTCAATCGCCGGCCTGATCAGACCGACCTGCCCAAAGGTGTGGTAACGGTCACGTCCAATGATCTGGAAGCGGGCAGGATGCAGATGCAGTACCTCGCCGACAAGATGGACGGCAAGGGCAAAATCGTGATTTTGCTGGGTGATTTGGCCAACAACGCCACGATCAATCGTACCAAAGGCGTCAAAGATACCCTGGCCAAGTACCCTAATATCAAGATCGAGCAGGAGCAGTCGGGTATCTGGTCACGCGACAAAGGCATGACCCTGGTCAACGACTGGCTGACTCAAGGTCGTGAGTTCAATGCAGTGGTATCCAACAACGACGAAATGGCCATTGGCGCGGCGATGGCGCTCAAATCGGCGGGTACCAAGCCTGGCACCGTGCTGATTGGCGGCGTCGACGGCACCCCGGATGGTTTGAACGCGATCACCAAAGGCGAACTGGCGGTGTCGGTATTCCAGGATGCCAACGGCCAGGCGTCAGGCTCAGTTGACGCGGCGCGCAAGATGGCGAAAAAAGAGCCCGTCGAGCAGAACGTGGTGATCCCGTACCGACTGATCACCCTCGACAACGTCAAAGACTTCAAGTAGCCCTGACATAACAACAATAAGCCGGCAGGGCGGTCGTGCCCGCCCTGCCGATGGAGTACCGCCCTATGCTCGCTCAAGCCGCTGTCTCGCAGCCCCCCGGTATCCAGCCCCTGCCGCTGGACGAACCCTACCTGCTGGAAATCGTCAATATCAGCAAAGGCTTTCCCGGCGTCGTGGCCCTGGCCGACGTGCAACTGCGCGTGCGCCCCGGCACGGTGCTGGCGCTGATGGGGGAGAACGGTGCGGGCAAATCGACCTTGATGAAAATCATCGCCGGCATCTACCAGCCCGACGCCGGCGAAATTCGCCTGCGCGGAGAGCCCATCGTCTTTGAGACGCCGCTGGCGGCACAAAAGGCCGGGATCGCCATGATTCATCAGGAACTCAACCTGATGCCGCACATGAGCATCGCCGAGAACATTTGGATCGGCCGCGAGCAGCTCAACAGCCTGCACATGGTCAACCACCGCGAAATGCACCGCTGCACCGCCGAGTTGCTGGCGCGCCTGCGGATTAATCTGGACCCGGAAGAGCAGGTCGGCAACCTGAGCATCGCCGAGCGGCAGATGGTCGAGATTGCCAAGGCGGTGTCCTACGACTCCGACATCCTGATCATGGACGAGCCCACCTCGGCCATTACCGAAAAGGAAGTGGCGCACCTGTTTTCGATCATTGCCGACCTCAAATCCCAGGGCAAAGGCATCGTCTACATCACGCATAAAATGAACGAAGTGTTTGCCATCGCCGATGAAGTGGCCGTGTTCCGCGACGGTCACTATATCGGCCTGCAACGTGCCGACAGCATGAACAGCGACAGCCTGATCTCGATGATGGTGGGGCGTGAGCTGAGCCAGTTGTTCCCGGTGCGCGAGACGCCCATCGGCGAGCTGCTGCTGTCGGTGCGCGACCTGCGCCTGGACGGCGTGTTCAAGGACGTGTCGTTCGACCTGCATGCCGGCGAGATTCTCGGTATCGCCGGGCTGATGGGCTCGGGCCGTACCAATGTGGCGGAAACCATTTTTGGCATCACCCCAAGCGACGGCGGGCAGATCGTGCTGGACGGTCAGCCGGTCCGCATCAGCGACCCGCACATGGCCATCGAAAAAGGCTTTGCGCTGTTGACCGAGGACCGCAAGCTCAGTGGCCTGTTCCCCTGCCTGTCGGTGCTGGAAAACATGGAAATGGCCGTGCTGCCGCACTATTCGGACAACGGCTTTATCCAGCAGAAAGCCCTGCGCGCGCTGTGCGAAGACATGTGCAAAAAGCTGCGGGTCAAAACCCCGTCCCTGGAGCAGTGCATCGACACGCTGTCGGGCGGCAACCAGCAGAAAGCCTTGCTCGCGCGCTGGCTGATGACCAACCCGCGCCTGCTGATCCTGGACGAGCCGACCCGTGGCATTGACGTCGGGGCCAAGGCCGAGATCTACCGCTTGATCTCCTTCCTCGCCAGCGAGGGCATGGCGGTGATCATGATTTCCTCAGAGCTGCCCGAAGTGTTGGGCATGAGCGACCGGGTAATGGTGATGCATGAAGGCGAACTGATGGGCACCCTGGACCGCGCCGACGCGACCCAGGAAAAAATCATGCACTTGGCCTCCGGGATGACCGCGGTCCACTGACGAACAGCCGTGCGGGCCTGCGGTTGGTCCGCGCCATAGAATAAAAAGGTGATTGGCTATGAACGCAATAACAGACAACAAGCCTGCCACGGCCCCGGTCAAGCAGCGGCGGCGCCTGCCCACCGAGCTGAGCATCTTCCTGGTGTTGATCGGTATTGGCCTGGTGTTTGAGCTGTTCGGCTGGATCGTGCGCGACCAGAGCTTTTTGATGAACGCTCAGCGCCTGGTGCTGATGATCCTGCAAGTCTCGATCATCGGCCTGCTGGCCATCGGTGTGACCCAAGTGATCATCACCACCGGGATCGACTTGTCATCCGGCTCGGTGCTGGCACTGTCGGCGATGATTGCCGCCAGTTTGGCGCAGACCTCCGACTTTTCCCGCGCCGTGTTCCCGAGCCTCACCGACCTGCCGGTATGGATCCCGGTGGCGATGGGGCTGGGTGTGGGGTTGCTGGCGGGGGCGATCAACGGCAGCATCATTGCAGTCACGGGGATCCCGCCGTTTATTGCGACCCTGGGCATGATGGTCTCGGCCCGTGGTCTGGCGCGTTATTACACCGAAGGCCAGCCGGTGAGCATGCTCTCCGATTCCTACACGGCGATCGGCCATGGCGCGATGCCGGTGATCATCTTTCTGGTCGTCGCGGTGATCTTCCATATCGCCCTGCGCTACACCAAGTACGGCAAATACACCTACGCCATCGGCGGCAACATGCAGGCGGCGCGGACCTCGGGGATCAACGTCAAGCGCCACCTGATCATCGTCTATAGCATCGCCGGCCTCCTGGCGGGCCTCGCCGGCGTCGTGGCCTCGGCACGCGCCGCCACCGGCCAGGCGGGTATGGGCATGTCCTACGAGCTGGATGCGATCGCGGCGGCGGTCATCGGCGGCACCAGCCTGGCGGGCGGGGTAGGGCGCATCACCGGCACGGTGATCGGCGCGCTGATCCTCGGGGTGATGGCCAGCGGCTTCACCTTCGTCGGCGTGGATGCTTATATTCAGGACATCATCAAGGGCTTGATCATCGTAGTGGCAGTGGTGATCGACCAATACCGCAACAAGCGCAAGCTCAAGCGATGAGTGGCAGCGGCAAGTGACAAGCGGCAAGTGGCACGCTTTAAAGCTCTCCACTTGCCACTTGTAGCTTGCAGCTCATCCCATATAGCTGCTCTACGAACTTTCCTGCTATAAACGCACTCCGATGACCGTTCGCCAAGCCCGTCCTGGTGCCTTTTGGGGTTGTATCGGAAAAAATGCCTGTCTTTTCAGTTGCTGCGCCCTCAAGTCGGCCTTAGACTGCCGCCCCTCGTAAATTGAGTGCCGGGTGGCGCTTGGAATGGATGGCGCCGTTCCGAGGCCTGCACAGGTCGGCCGGAACGCTCCCTTATTCGCCTTAATGCACGTATTTTTTATAGAGAAATCAATGACAAAGGAAAAGTTGCTGGCCATGCCGGCGGATGACTACATGAATGCCGAACAGCACGCTTTTTTTGAGAAGTTGCTGCAAGACATGAAAGTGGAACACCACGAGCGCATTGAACAGAACCGTATCGCCATTGAAAGCCTGGACACCCCGGCTGACCCGGCCGACGCCGCTTCCGTGGAAGAAGAGCGCACCTGGCTGGTCAATGCGATCGACCGCGACCAGCGCATGCTGCCGCAGCTTGAGCGTGCACTGGAACGCATCAAGGAAGATTCCTTCGGCTGGTGCGATGACAGCGGCGAGCCTATTGGCCTCAAGCGCCTGCTGATCAGCCCTACCACCAAGTACTGCATCGAAGCCCAAGAGCGCCACGAGCAGATCGACAAGCACCAGCGCCAAGCCTGATGCGGTGAAGTTTGGGGGGATTGTTGAAGCGGTCCCCCAAAGAAAGACACGTTACGCCCCGTCTATTGATCTATTGCACGTACCCCACTAAAGGCCCATGGATAATGGCCCGATAGTGGCGTTAAATGCAGGAACAACAATGACAAGCAGTGGGGGTAACGACGATGGCTGGAGACGGAACTCTGATGGGCGCAGCTGTGCCACCGCAACCGGTGGTGCGCGGGTTGCCCGGCTGGCTCACGCCGCTTATGCAGAGCACCGCCCTGGTGCTGATACTGTTGGGCCTGGCCCTCGCCAGCCTGCCGATCTACCTCTGCCTGCCATTGGCCTTGCTGGTGATCTGGCTGCCCCGCCTGAGAACGCCCAAACCGGCAACAATGCACACAGCGGCCACCGATGCCATCGGCGACCTGACCCGCGACCTGTCCTATACCACCAGCCATAACGCGCTGTCCGCCGCTGGCGTGGCCTATTCGGTCAAGCAACTGGCGGCCCGCGTGCAATCGCAACTGAGCGCGGCCAAACAGATTGTCAGCAGCGCCGAAGTGATGATCGGTACCGAACAAGTCACCTCGAAATTGAGCCGCGACGCCCTGGAAGCTGCCAGCCAGGCCCATCAGCGCAGTACCGAAGGCCGTGACGTGCTGGCCCAGTCGATCACCCGCATGCACCAGCTCAGCCAGCGTGCCAACGCCAGTCGCCAGTTGATCGAGGCGTTGAGCCAGCGCAGCGAAGAAATCCAGCGCGTCACCCTGGTGATCCAATCCATCGCCAGCCAGACCAACCTGCTGGCGCTTAACGCGGCGATTGAGGCTGCGCGCGCCGGCGAACATGGGCGCGGCTTCGCCGTGGTGGCCGATGAAGTGCGTGGCTTGGCCGGCCGCACGGCCACGGCCACCGATGAGGTCGGCGTGATGGTGGCGGATATCCAGCAGCGCACGGCTCAGGTGGTGGAGCAGATTCGCCAGTTGTCGGCGGACTTGAACACCGGTGTCGAGCAGGTGGAACACGCCGGCGAACAGTTGCACAGCATCGCCAGCCTGGCGGCAAATGTGGAAGTGCAGGTCAATGAAATCGCCCAGGGCGCCGACACCAATCGCCTCCAGCTCGACAGCCTGTTCCACGCCGTGGAGCAGATGCGCAGCGACCTCGATGTGAGTGACCAGCAGACCCGCCAACTGGCCGACGCCGCCGTGCAAATGGAAGGGCAGGCCGAAACCATCAGTGAACGCCTGGCGGCGGTCGGGCTGGATGACTATCACCAGCGGGTGTACGACCTGGCGCGCGAAGGGGCCAGTCGCATTGCGGCGCAATTCGAGGCCGACGTGCTGCAAAATCGCATCAGCCTGGACGACCTGTTCGACCGCAGTTACACGCCGATTGCCAATACCCATCCGAGCAAATACCACACTCGCTTCGACGGCTATACCGATCAGGTGCTGCCGGCGATTCAGGAAGCGCTGTTGCCGCGCCATGAGGGGCTGGTGTTCGCCATCGCCTGCACGCAACAGGGTTATGTGCCTACCCATAACAAGGCCTTTTCCCAGCCCTTGACCGGTGATGCCCAGGTCGATGCGGTGCAAAACCGCACCAAGCGCAAGTTCGACGACCGTACCGGGATCCGCTGCGGCAGCCATCAGCAAGCGGTGTTGTTGCAGACCTACACCCGCGATACCGGCGAGCTGATGCACGATCTGTCGGTACCGATCATGGTCAGGGGACATCATTGGGGCGGGTTGCGCCTGGGGTATAAACCTGAGGTCGCCAAGGGCGTTTGAGGGGATTGTTGCTGTTTATGCAACGAAGCTATGCCGCGGGATCGCTTTTTCGCATTAATGGAACGTCGTAGCATGTCGCGCATTGTTAGCCAGCTAACGAATTGCGGAGAAGTGTTATGCAAAACAAAGTCGATGTCGCGGTGATTATCGGCAGTGGCGTCCCCGAAACCCTGCGCGCGCTGGGCCAGAACGCCTGTTGGGTGGTGCTGCTCGACGGTGAGCAGCGCGGCGCCGCGTTCGCCAGCCGCGATCAAGCGCATGCTTGCAGGGCTGCCTGGGAGGCGCAGTTGCGCCTGGAACGGTCAGGCAGCCTGCACTGAGTGCGTTACTGGCCTTGATGCAGGCGCTGGTTCAGCTCATCCACCGCGATGGCCCAGTCGGCGTCTTCGCGTAACTCCTCCTTGAGAAACTGCGCCTGCTGCGAGGTCCAGAACGGTGCGTCGATGAGCTTGACGTCGTCACTCAGTGGGTGCGCGGCAATAAAGGCGTCGATAGCTTCGGGCGTCGACTCCAGGCCCAGTTGATCAAATAAGGTTTCGAGCGTAGGTATCGGCGCGTCCATGTAGTTCTCCCTGCGGTTTTGAAGGTGGTATGCATGGGAGGCCTGGAGCGTGACAGAGTTCGATCGGTGTTTCAGGAAGTCAGGGCCCCTGAATCCACGGCAGTCTTGAGGGCCAGGGCGGATTCTTTCCCGGCGCTGGCAGCGGTCTCCAGGGTCTTGAACCAACGGTCCTTTTCCACTTGGTGCGTTGTGACGGTGGTCAGCGGCGGCTTGGCGCGCATCACGATCACGGCTTGAAATTCACCGTCTACTTCCCTTGCGTCGCCATGAATGAAAAATTCGCCAATATCAAATTCCGTCACGTATCGCCTTCCCTTCGAGGTAACTAACTGCACTGATGAAACCTGACCCGCACGGGGCAAACTTCAATGGACGGGCCAGTATGGCAGTTGTTGAGGGGTGGCGGCGCAGTAAACTCACCCGGCTGACGAAACGATCCCTCCAGACAGGTTGGCTTCCAACTGTCTGGCCAGCTCGCAGGCTTGGATGTGGTCGCTGCGAAAACCTTTGATCCTGCCGCTGTTCACTTCAAGGATATGAAAGAAATTGCGCCCGGCAGGTACAACTTGGTAAAGAACGGAATTGGAGTACCCGCTGGGGCTGTGCAAGCAGTAGTATTGGCGTTCGTCCTGACAGGATGAACGAGCGCGGGAAGACGTAGCGTCGTGTTGACGTCGTTGCATGGTCAGCTCCTGTCGATTGATCTTGTTGTCACACCAGCAGTGTTTCAGGTGGTTTTGACCCCTGTTGCTGTTTTAGTATTGTCGTCTGCGCGTGGCACCTGGTTCCAAACCGAGGTGTTTTCGTTTGTACACGTTGTCGGAAACAGCGTTTTTAATTGGGTTATTCTCTGAAGCGGTTCGACCGGTATTCTCTGGTTAGTGAACCTGTGATTTCCTGTGATGCCGGATGACCTTGCACAAGGTCTGTCGTGTACGGCTGTACCCGTCGCGGGGCGCAGCAGCGGGGTCTTCTTCAGTTTTTTTCAAAGAGCATGTGCTGTGTGGTCGTGCCTGTAAGGCCGTTTTTTTGTGCTGCCCGCGCTTGGCGGACAGCGCTCTTTTCGATGTGGGGGCGTTTCCTTGGCAGTCAGTAATCTGGATATGCACGCGTTGTTCGTGCTGGGTGATTTGCGCGCAAAGTTGGTCAAGCAGTTTCAATCTCGTTTCGTTTACATCACTGAGCAGACGCCGGAAGGCATCTACATCGCCGAAATCGATACCGAAACAGCGTTGGTCGTGGATGACAAACCTCGTTTGGAACTCAAAGTCGGTGACCACTTTCGCGCAGCTGTATTGCCCAGTCGCGAAGGCGGCAAGTTCGAACTCAAATTTCGCGACATCAAGTTGACGGTATATGGCCTGGGCGACTACGCCTTTGTTTCTTCAACCGAAGGCCAGGGCATCGTCTTCAAGGAAGGCCACAGCGTCATGCTGGTATTCGCCGCCAATGAACAACTGCAGGAAGGCCTGACCAAAACCCTCAAGGCCGTGACCGGCAAGGCCGCCAAGTGGCGCAAGGGTGAACTGGTGACATTCAAGGCCAGCGAATAACCGACAGCGAACATCTTCTATCTCCCGGAACCTCTTCTACAGTTGAGTTGACTTAACTATTCAGAGGCTTCGCGCGCATGCAGCAAAGCCGTCCGCTATCGGCTGCAACATCGCGAGGTGCAAGGGCATGAAAGGATTGAGAACGCTGTTGGCTGCTTCTCTGACGACGCTGAGTCTGTCAGTCGCTTCGCTGCCGGCTGCGGCCGCACCGGCGCCGGTGCACTTTGCCGACCTGAACTGGGAAAGCGGCAGCCTGATCACCGAAATACTGCGGGTGATTGTCGAGAAGGGCTATGAACTGCCGACCGACACCTTGCCCGGTACTACCATCACCCTGGAAACCGCCCTGGCCAAAAATGATATCCAGGTGATCGGCGAAGAATGGGCAGGTCGCAGCCCCGTGTGGGTCAAGGCCGAGGCCGAAGGCAAAGTGGTGGGTCTGGGCGATACCGTCAAAGGCGCGACCGAAGGCTGGTGGGTGCCGGAGTACGTGGTCAAGGGCGATCCCGTCAAAGGCATCAAGCCCTTGGCGCCGGAGCTTAAAAGCGTGAAGGACCTGGCCCGCTACAAGGACGTGTTCAAGGACCCGGAATCCCCTGGCAAGGGCCGCTTTCTCAACAGCCCCATCGGCTGGACCTCGGAGGTGGTGAACAAGCAGAAGCTCAAAGCCTACGGCCTGGACGACAGCTACGTGAACTTTCGCAGCGGTTCGGGCGCGGCGCTGGATGCCGAAATCGCCTCGTCGATACGCCGTGGCAAACCGGTGTTGTTCTACTACTGGTCCCCCACGCCTTTGATGGGGCGCTACAAACTGATCCAGTTGGAAGAGCCGCCGTTCGATGCCGAGGCCTGGAAGACGCTGACGGACGCGGATAACCCCGATCCGAAGCCGACGCGGTCGCTGGCATCCAAGTTGAGCATCGGCGTGTCGACGCCGTTCCAACAGGCGCATCCGCAGATCGTGGCGTTTTTTGAGAAGGTCGAGTTTCCGATTGATCCGCTGAATAAGGCCCTGGCAAGCATGAGTGAGAACCACACAGCGCCACGGGAGGCGGCCCGGATGTTTATGAAAGCGCATCCAGAGGTGTGGAAGGCGTGGTTGACCGAGGATGTGGCGCAGAAGGTTGAAGCTGGGTTAAGTCAGTAAAGCGTGCACCGCGTGTGTGGGCTGGCCCACGTACGCGGTGCATTTGAGCATTGAAACGGGCGATTTGCATGAGGAACACTTTGCTGTCAGCCGCCGACGAAATGCCTGCAATAAATCTCCTGGCGACTATGCTGAGTCGCACCTTTTGAAGGAGACCCGCCATGAGCTTTGTCATCGCACGATGGATCGTCGGCGTTTTCACCTGCATCAGCATGGTGCACCTGTACTGGGCGGCTGGCGGCAAACTCGGCAGCCTCGCCGCCATCCCCCAACTTCCCGGCGAATTCGCCAGCGGGCCTCGCCCGGCGTTCAAACCCTCGGCGCTGGGCACCTTTTTAGTGGCCATGGGGTTGGTGGCGATTGCCGTGCTCGTGTGTCTGCGGGCTGGCCTGTATTTCTCGCCGGTGTCCCATGGGGCTTTGCAATGGGGCATCAGTGCGATTGCGTTGGTGATGTTCGCCAGGGCGATTGGGGATTCGGAATTGGTGGGGTTTTTCAAGAAGGTAGGCGGATCGCGGTTTGCGCGGCTGGATACCTGGTTTTATTCGCCGTTGTGTTTGGTCTTGGGGGCGGGGTTGTTGGTGGTGGCATGGAGTTGAGGGGCTGATCGCTCGGTAAAGGGCAAGGCGTCGACGCGCTGCCGCAGCCAAAAGCGTCAGGATGAACGGTTGGCAACATCACAGAGGGCTGACCAACAAAGGGACAGAACCGCGCTAGCCCAGCTCAATGGGCTACACGAAAACACGATACGACTGATTGCAGCACGTGCCAAGCAACGCGCTCAAATAAAAATCGATCTCATTCTTGCCCGATTTTCCGACTTGGCCGTCATGGTTAATAGAACCTCCCTTACGCAGGATTTCCCATGTCGCGCCTTGCTCGTCCCTTGCATCCACTGGCCCTGTCGGTGGCGATGGCGTTTGCCGCCTTGCCGTTGCTGAATGTCCAGACTTCCTTTGCCGCACAAAGCAGCAGCGCCTTGCGCAGCTTCCAGATCCCGGCCGGTGACTTGAGCCAGGCGCTCAATAGCCTGGCCGAACAGGCGGGGCTGGTGTTGGCATTTGATGCAAGCTTGACTCGGGGCAAGCGCAGCAGTGGCTTGAGCGGGCAATACAACATTGACGCGGCCCTGAACCAACTGCTGGCCGGCAGCGGCCTGCAAGCCTTGAAGATCTCCGCCGACCGCTACCGCCTCGAGGCCCTCCCGGATAACGGTGGCGCCATGGAGTTGCAGGTCACCACCATCAGCGGCGCGTACCAGGCCGAGAGCCCTGTCGGGCCGGTGTCCGGTTATGTGGCGACGCGCAGTTTGTCGGGCACCAAGACCGACACCGCGTTGATCGAAACGCCGCAGTCGATCTCCATTGTGACCAAAGACCAGATGCGCGCGCAGAACGCCCAAAGCCTCAATCAGATCCTGCGCTACAGCGCCGCCGTGGTCCCGGAAACCCGTGGCGCCACAGCTTCGCGTCTGGACCAGTTGACCATCCGTGGCTTCTCGCCGGCCACCTATCTGGACGGCCTGCGTATGCCGTCAAGCCGTGACGCCTTGCCGCAAAAAGACGCCTTCGACCTGGAGCGCGTGGAGGTGCTGCGCGGCCCGGCGTCGGTGCTGTATGGGCAGGGCACGCCGAGCGGAGTGATCAACATGGTCACCAAGCGTCCATTGGACACGCCGTTTCATGAAGTGGGCGTCGAATACGGCACCTTCAACAAAAAGCGCACTACCTTCGACTTGAGCGGGCCGCTTGACGATCAGGGCGTGTATGCCTATCGGGTCGCGGGCCTGTTCGATGACGCCGACGGCCAGGTAGAACACACCGAGACCCGTCGTCAGTCGCTGTCCTCCGCGTTCACCTGGCGTCCGAACGACGCCACGTCGCTGACGTTGCTCGGGCACTTTCAGAAAGATCCCAAGGGCGCGTCCTACGGTTCGATGCCGGCCTGGGGCTCGGTGTTGCACAGCCCCACCGGGCGCAGCATCGACGTGGATTTCTACGACGGCGAAAAGAATTTCGAGAAGAGTGATCGCGAGCACTACTCCCTCGGCTATGCCTTCGAGCACCATTTCGATGAGGTGTGGACCGTGCGCCAGAACGCGCGCTATCTGCGCAGTGAGGGGCAGTACCGCAGCCTCTACAGCAACTATTTGATGGCCGATTACCGGACCATTCGCCGTTCGACCATCGCCACCGATGTGGACATGGACGCCTACACCCTCGACAACCAGGCGCAGGCCAAATTCGACACCGGCCCGTTGCAGCACACCGTGTTAATGGGCCTCGATTATCAGAACACCAGCACCGATACGCTGTCGGGGTCAGGCACCTATACGGCGGGGCCGACCCTGGACATTTTCAATCCCGTCTACGGTGCCGCCGTGCCGGTACCGGCGTACACCACCGATGGCACCTCGCGCAGCGAGCAGACCGGCGTCTACCTGCAAGAGCAGATGAAGTGGGATAAGTGGGTGCTGCTGTTGGGCGGTCGTTATGACTGGGCCAGCACTGACAGCACCACCAAGACCCTGAGCACCGGGAGCAAGAGCCAATCCTCCCTGGACAGCAAAGCCTTCACCGGCCGTATTGGCCTGGTCTACCTGTTTGATAACGGCTTGGCGCCGTATGCCAGCTATTCGGAGTCCTTCAACCCGCAATCGGGCACCGGCTATGGCGGCGCGGTGTTCAAGCCGACCGAAGGCAAGCAGTACGAAGTCGGCATCAAGTATCAGCCCCCTGGCAGCAATAGCTTTATCACGGCGGCGATCTTCGACCTGCGCCAGACCAATGTGTTGACCACTGATCCCGATCCTACCCACCTGTGCGGTACCGGCCGCTGCCAGAGCCAGGACGGCGAAGTACAGTCCCGTGGTTTTGAGCTGGAAGGCAAAGCCAGCCTCAACGACAACCTGGATATCACGGCGGCCTACGCTTACCTGGACAACCGCATCAGCAAGTCCAACAACACGGTGCGCTATGCCCCCATCAGCGATATCGGTGTAGGTCCGGCCATCAACGCCGAGGGCACCACGACCTACGCGGTACCGCGCCACACGGCGTCTGCGTGGGCCGACTACACCTTCCACGACGGCACGCTCAAAGGCTTTGGTGCCGGCGCCGGTGCACGTTATGTCGGTTCTTCCTGGGGCGATACGGCCAACACGCTGAAGGTGCCGGGTTACACCCTGTTCGATGCGGCGGTGCACTACGACATCAAGCATCTGCTAAACCCCCAGGACAACCTGCGCCTGGCGCTGAACGCCACTAACCTGGCGAACAAAGAATACGTGGCCTCGTGCTACTCGTACTCCTGGTGCTGGTATGGCTCGCAACGCACGGTGCAGGCGAGTGCGACGTACCAGTGGTAACCGTAGGGAGTGATAAGGCAATTTAATGGCCCCTTTGTAACAAAATCCTCGCCAGAATCGCGTTTATTTTCAGGTGGTTAGGTGAGGATGCAAATGCGCACTGTTGGAATCATGCTGATCGCCTGCTCCCTGGCCGGCGGCGCGGCTGCCGTGCAGGCACGGGAGTTGCGCGACGGTGACAAGTACATGTGCAGTTGGGGTGCCGGTACTGCCGCCAGGGCCCAGGAACTCAAGCTGTCGGGCGTGTCGTTGTACGCCGCGCGGCAGAAGATCCAGACCATCAAGTTCAACAAATCGTGGATGCGCATGATGGCCATGGGCATCACCGAGCAGACCTACGACAGCCGTTCACGACTCAAACCCGAGGCGATCCGCCAGAGTTTCTATCAGGACTGCGTGCGCTATAAAGTGGCGCGTAAATAGCGCGTGGTGGTATTCAATATCCCTTATTTATAAGTGGGCATATAACAGCGAGTCGCACCAAAAAGTGGCACTTATAACCGTCTCGACCTTAAAAAATATGTGGTTATTGAAGGACTTACGGCCCTTTTAATCCGACGAAAGGATTAAAATAATCTTGTTACAGATTTTGACACTGGTTAATATAGCCCGGCGTTCACCTCCCACGGTTTATGCATTTTTAAATCCCAAGTTTCCATCAGCTACTTGGGATTTTTTTTGCCCGCGATTTGACCTTCGCCGCTGAGGGCCTGGGCAGCATCCGTTGCATCTCAAGCCCAGTTGGCGAATCGCGCAACCAATTCAACGCCATGTGCCGGGGCTGCGCGGCGCTCGGTCAGCCGTTGACGGTGTGGGTTGGCGCATCGGTCGCGCCGTAATAGCGCCAGCAGCAATGTCGGTGTTCGGGCACGATCACACAGCCGCTGAGGCTGGCGATCAACAGGGCGGCAACCCAGAGGGACAGGCGACGGGACATGGTATTTCCTCTTAGTGTGTGCGACGTCACTCCTTGAACGCGGCCCCTGGGTAAATCCGTCGCGATCCTTTCAAACCTTTCATCAAGTCGCGCCAACAGCTACGCAATACTGGCCTCGACCCCCTCCTGAAAAAAACCAAATGCCGTCGCGACGGATTTTCCGTCGCGTGCCGTTCAACCCATCAACAGCGTGCATGGGTGCACGCCGATGAAGGAGTTGCCATGAGACTGCGCTATGCCTTGCTTGCTCCGCTGGCCTTTGCCGCGTTTGTCAGCACCCCGACGTTTGCCCAGACCGAAATCATCATCCGCCAGGCGCCTCCGCCGCCGCGGGTGGAAATGGTCCCGGTCGAACGGCCCGGCTACGCCTGGGACCAAGGCCATTGGCGCTGGGAAGGGCGCGGTTATGGCTGGGTGCCTGGCCACTGGCAGCCGGTGCGGCGCAACGCGCGTTGGGAGCCGGGTCACTGGGAAGCCCATGGCCCCAACTGGTACTGGCGTGAAGGGCATTGGATCCGCTGATTTTTTGGAATCGCTCGATTGAAAGACACTGATCCGGACGTTGAGCTGCTGGCGCGCATCGGCAACAACGAACCTGCCGCCGTTAATGAAATGGTGGCGCGCAAGCTGCCGCGTTTGCTTGCGCTCGCCAGTCGCCTGCTGGGCGACGCCGACGAGGCCAGGGATGTGGCACAGGAAAGCTTCCTGCGCATCTGGCGTCACGCCGCCAATTGGCGCAGCGGCGAAGCGCGCTTCGACACCTGGTTGCACCGGGTGGCGCTCAACCTGTGCCACGACCGTTTACGCCGGCGTAAAGAGCGCCCTTTGGACGATAACGCTGTGCTTGAACTGGCGGACACTGCGCCCTCAGCCGATGAAACGCTCGAAGCCGCCGAACGCAGCGCACGCATGGCCGCTGCGTTGGCGGCACTGCCCGAGCGCCAGCGCGAAGCCATTGTGTTGCAGTACTACCAGGAGCTGTCGAACATTGACGCCGCGGCCCTGATGAATATCAGCGTCGAGGCACTGGAGAGCCTGCTGTCGCGGGCCCGACGCCAATTGCGCAACAGACTTGCCGACACACCCGGGCTTGCCCGCCCAGGAAGGGGAACACCATGACACCCGAACGCTTTGCCTGCCTGGCCGATGCCTACGGCGCCGATCTGCGACGTTGGCCCGTCGCCGAGCGCGGTGCGGCCCAGGCCTTGTTGGACGCCGGCCACCCCCATGCGCGGGAGGCCCTGGCGCAGGCGACGTGGCTCGATGCGCAACTGGACGGCCATCAAGCGCGCTTCGCCGACCCGGCACTGGCGCGCCAGATTCGCCGGTCAGCGCCCTTGCGCCGCTCGTTTTGGTCGCGCTATGCCAACTGGTTATCGCCGGTCGGTCTGGTGGGCGTGGGTATTGCCGGTGTCGTCACGGGCATGTTGGTGATGTCCCTGAACATGCCGTTGCCGAGCGCGTTGTCCGAGGGGCTGCCCAGTGTCTTCGATCAGGGCGATGCGCAGGTCGTATTCAGTGTCAATGCAGAGGAAGCCGAACAATGACCACCAGACCCCTCAAACCGTGGCTGTTGGTATCGGTGTTGCTCAACGTGTTTTTAATCGGCGGGGTAGGCGGTGGCCTTTATCACTGGAAGGCCAATACGCCAACGGCTGAAGCGGTGGTCAACCAGCACGGGCTGCGCCAGGCCATGTTCAAGCTGCCGCCGGAGCGGCGCCGCGAGTTGCGCCAACTGCTGCGGCATAACCGCGCCGACAGCCAGCCGCTGGTAATGGCGGGGCGTGAGGCGCGCATGGGCGTGATCAGACAACTGCAGGCGCCGACCCTGGACCGCGACGTGCTGGTGGCCGAACTGGCCAAGGCGCGCGAGGCGGACGCGGCGCTCAGGGCTTTGGTCGATTCGACGTTGGCGCAGTTTGCCAGCGGCTTGCCCTGGGATGAGCGGCAAAAACTGGTGGAGGCGTTGTACGTGCGCGGGCCGGCGAAAGGCAAAGCCGGGCCGGCGCGTGAAACGGCGCATTGAGCGGCGAAAATCCCCCAGCGCCGAACTCGGCACGGCACGTGTGGCGAGGGCTCAGGGTTAATCCCCCAGCTCTGTGGTCGGGATTGATCCAGGACAAGAACCGCGGGCTGCCATAGGCACACACTCTGCGCAACGTTGAGTGAGGAGCCATGGCATGCAGGTACTGGATCGGCGCAAGGCAATGTCGATTACCCCGTTGTTTCGTTTGGCCTTCCGGCCTTTTTTTCTCGGTGCATGCCTGTTGGCGATACTGGCCATTGCGTTGTGGTTGCTGGCCCTGGGTGGCGCCACCGGCAGTTGGCAGCCGGCGGGCGGTTGGCTGGCATGGCATCGGCATGAACTGCTGTTCGGCTTTGGCGTGGCGGTGATCGCCGGGTTCCTGCTTACGGCGGTGCAGACCTGGACCGGTCGCCCCGGCCTCAGCGGTACGCCTCTGGCGCTGCTGGCCGCGCTTTGGCTGGCGGCGCGCCTGGGTTGGCTGACGAACCTGCCATTGCCGTTGCTCGCGGTACTTGAGCTGAGCTTCCCGTTGGCCGTGGCCGGGGTGATGGGCTGGACACTGTGGCAAGTGCGGCAAACCCGTAACTACCCGATTGTCTTGGTGTTGGCGCTGCTGGCCGTGGCCGATGGCATTTCGCTGTATGGGCTGTGGCGCCAGGACGAAGGCTGGCAGCGCCAGTCGGTGCTTACCGGGTTGTGGCTGGTGGCGGCGATGATGGGCCTGATCGGCGGCCGGGTAATTCCGTTTTTCACTGCGCGCGGACTGGGCCGCAACGCTGCGGTAAGTCCCTGGCCGTGGCTCGACCGCCTGTTGCTGGGCGGGGCGATCCTGGTGGCGCTTGCCTGTGCCGCAGGGGGCGCGGCAGCACCCAGCCTTGGCTTGGGGGCCTTGTTCGCCGCCCTTGGCCTCGGCCATCTGCTGCGGCTGGCGCGCTGGCATGATCGTGGCTTGTGGCGCGTGCCGCTGCTGTGGTCGCTGCACCTGGCGTATGCCTGGCTGGCCCTGGCCTGTCTGGGCATGGCGTTGTGGCACTTCGGTGTGCCGCTCAACCCGAGCCTGGCGGTGCATGCGCTCACAGTGGGCGCGATGGGCGGCTTGATTCTGGCGATGATCGCGCGGGTCAGCCTGGGCCATACCGGTCGTCCCTTGCAGTCGCCGGGTGGCATGACTCTGGCCTTCGCGCTGCTGAACCTGGCGTGTGTGTGCCGGGTGTTACTGGTACTGGTGTGGCCCGTGACGGCGTTGTGGCTGGCGGGGCTGTGCTGGTCCGTCGGGTTGGGCCTGTATCTGTGGCGCTACGGGCCGATGTTGTGGCGGGCCCGCGTCGACGGCCACCCCGGTTAGGAGGACGCCCATGTATTCAGGGTTGTTGATCGTGCACCTGCTGGCGGCTATCGCCTTTATCGGCACGCTGTTTTTCGAGGTGGTGATTTGGCACAGCGCCCGTGAAGAGTTGGTCTGGTCCGCGCAGTTCATGTCCGAGCAGGCGATTGCGCGGCGTTCACGCCGGGTGCTGCATGGCGTGGTGGTGGTGCTGTATGGCGCCGGCATCGGCCTGGCCTGGCACTACTGGAGCATGCCTTGGACCGGCAGATTCGCGCTGCTGCTGGGCCTGAAAATCACCCTGGCCCTGAGCATCATCGGCCATTACCTGTTGGTGGCGTATCTGCTGAACCACAAACGCCTGAGCCCCAAACGGGCGCTATGGATCCGTCGCAGCATCCTGGCGCACATGGTGCTGATCGTGATCCTGGCCAAATCCTTGTGGTAGGTGGCCGTGCGGCGTCATGCCGCGGGCGAGTGTTGATCGTGGTCAAGGGCTGACGCGCCGCCAGTTCCCACACTGTGGCGAACTTTCCGGAGGACCGCGTCATGCCCTTGTCTCTTGCGCAACTGCGCCGCAACTACACCCTCTATGGCTTGCGGGACGACCTGGTGCAGGACGATCCCCTGGTGCTGTTTGGCCAGTGGCTCGATCAGGCACGCAAGACCGAAGTGCCCCCGGCCGAGGCCAATAGCATGGCCCTGGCCACGGTCGACCGTGACGGGCACGCCCATTGCCGCATTCTCTTGCTCAAGGGCTTCAGCGCCGACGGGTTTTTCTTCTTTGGCCATTATCAGAGTGCCAAAGGCCAGGAGCTGGCGAGCAATCCCCACGCGGCCATGACGTTTTTCTGGCCAGGGCTTGAGCGCCAGGTGCGCATCGAAGGCCCGGTGGCGCGGGCGGATGCCGAACTGTCGGACGACTATTTCGATGCGCGTCCCGCCGCCAGCAGGTTGGGCGCCTGGGCGTCACCGCAAAGCCAGCCACTGGGCCATCGCAGCGAGCTGGAAAGCCGCTTGCGCGAGGTCACCGAGCGTTTCGCCGGTCGCCAGCCGCCACGTCCCGAGCACTGGGGCGGTTACTGCCTGCAACCGCACCGCATCGAGTTCTGGCAAGGCCGACCTGACCGTCTGCACGACCGTCTTGACTACCGCCTGCACAACGGTCAGTGGCAGCGCACGCGGCTGGCCCCCTAACGGTATACCTCCACCGAGGAATAGGCCCTGCGCCCTTTGCGGCGCAGGCTGAGCGCTTCTTTGAATCCTGGAGCCTTGATCATGGCCCATCTGACCCGACGCGAGTTTGTCTCGCTGAACATCGCGGTGCTGACCATCAGCGACACCCGCACCTACGACACCGACACCTCAGGACAAACCCTGGTGGACCGCCTGCAAGACGCCGGACACTGGCTGATCGACCGCGGCATCGTGATGGACGACATCTACCAGATCCGCGCACGCGTCTCGCAGTGGATCGCCGACCCCCGCGTGCAGGTGGTATTGATGACCGGCGGCACCAGGTTCACCCCGCGCGACAACACTCCGCAAGCCGTGCTGCCGTTGCTGGACAAGCAGGTGGACGGCTTTGGCGAGCTGTTCCGCCAGGTGTCCCTGGCCGAAATCGGTATGTCGACCTTGCAGTCGCGTGCGCTGGCCGGCATCAGCAACGGCGTGCTGGTGTGCTGCAGGCCAGGCTCGCCGGGAGCCTGTCGCACCGCCTGGGACCAGATCCTGCTCAGCCAGTTGGACAGCCGCGCCGGCCCTTGCAACTTCGTGCCGCACCTCAAGCCCCAGCTGGATCAAACACTCAGCGCCTGCGAGGCACGCCCATGAACGTCTGCGACAGCGGTGACTTGCTGCCGGTCGAACAGGCCATCGACCAGCTGTTGGCCCAGGCCCCGTCGCCACCGTCCACCGAGGTGGTGCCTTTGGCTCAGGCGCTGGGCCGGGTGACTGCCGAGGAGGTGTTTTCGCCCCTTGATCTACCGGGTTGGGACAACAGCGCCATGGATGGCTATGCCCTGCGCGCCTTCGATGTGCCGGAGCAGGGCGGCTATCTGGTGCTGACCGGGCGCATTGCCGCCGGGCAGTGCAGCGATGTGCCGTTGCTGGCCGGGCAAACCGTGCGGATTTTTACCGGTGCGCCACTGCCGCCCGGCGCCGACAGCGTGGTGCCCCAGGAGCGCTGCCGGGTATACGGCGAGCGTATCTGGTGCCCACCATTGCGCCTGGGCGAGCACGTGCGCAAACGCGGCGAAGAGCTGCAACGCGGCCAGCGCGTCATGAGCGCCGGCAAACGCTTGCGCGCCCAGGATATTGGCCTGCTGGCGGCGGCGGGCATCCCCCGGGTCAAGGTCTACCGGCCACTGCGGGTGTGCCTGCTCAGCAGCGGCGACGAACTGCGTGAACCCGGCGAGCCGCTGGCACGGGGGCAGATCTACAACAGCAACCGTCATCTGGTCGCGGCCTTGCTACGCGGCTGGGGCGTCGAGGTGCTCGACTACGGCGTGATGGCCGACGCCCTGGCGACCAGCCGCGATGCGCTGCTGTTGGCGTCTTCCGAATGCGACCTGCTGCTGACCACCGGCGGGGTGTCGGTGGGCGAGGAGGACCACCTCAAACAGGCGATCCAGGCACTGGGCAGTGTGGCGTTCTGGCGCCTGGCGATTCAGCCCGGCAAGCCCCTGGCCTTTGGTGCGGTGGCCGGCAAACCCTGGATTGGTCTGCCGGGTAACCCCAGCGCCGCGCTGGTCACGGCGATGGTGGTGGTGCGTCCGTTTCTGTTGCGTGCCCAAGGCGCCGAGCGCGTGCTGCCAGTGCCGATCAGCGTGGTGGCCGGTTTTGAATGGCTCAAGCCCAACAAACGTCGCCAGTACCTGCGCGCGCGCTTGAACCCCGGCGTGGATGGGCAACTGCGCGCGGTCCTGCACCCCCAGCAAAGCTCGGCGATGCTCACGGCGGCCTGTTGGGCCGACGGCCTGGTGATCGTCGAACGCGAGCAGCAAGTGCTCAAGGGCGCGCCGGTGCCATTTCTATCATTTGCCGATTTTGCATAAGGAGTCGTCATGCAACTGGTCTGCCCGGCAGGTAACCTGCCCGCCCTCAAAGCCGCGGTGCGCCAAGGCGCCGATGCGGTGTACGTGGGGTTTCGCGATGACACCAATGCCCGGCATTTCACCGGGCTGAACATGGACGACAAGCAGTTCGACGCGGCCGTCGCTCATATCCGCCAGCACCAGCGCAAGCTGTATGTGGCGGTCAATACCTACCCGCAGCCGAAGATCTGGTCGCGTTGGCAACGCGCCGTGGATCGCGCCGCTGACCATGGCGTGGACGCGCTGATCGCCGCCGACCCCGGTGTGCTGGGCTACGCCGCCGCGCGTCATCCGCAGATGGCCTTGCACCTGTCGGTGCAGGGCTCGGCCACCCATGCGACGGCGCTTAAGTTCTACGCCGAGCGCTACGGTATTCGCCGTGCGGTGTTGCCGCGGGTGTTATCCCTGGCGCAGGTCCGGCAGGTCGCGGCGAGCAGCCCGGTGCCGATTGAAGTGTTTGGCTTCGGCAGCCTGTGCATCATGGCCGAAGGGCGTTGTCACCTGTCGTCCTATATCACTGGTGAGTCGCCCAACCTGTGTGGCGTGTGTTCACCGGCCAAGGCGGTGCGCTGGAGCGACGACGCCGACGGCCTCAGTGCGCGCCTGAGTGAAGTGCTGATCGACCGCTACACCCCCGATGAACCTGCGGGTTACCCGACCCTGTGCAAGGGGCGTTTCCTGGTGGGCGGCAAGCGTTTCCACGCGCTGGAAGAGCCCACCAGCCTCGACACCCTGGACCTGCTGCCCGAACTCAGCGCCATTGGCGTGGCAGCGGTGAAAATCGAAGGCCGCCAGCGCAGCCCGGCCTACGTGGAACAAGTCACCCGTGTGTGGCGCGCGGCGCTCGACGCTTACCGCAGCGCCCCGGCCAGTTTTGTGGTGCAGGCGCCATGGCGGCAGGTGCTCGCCGGGCTTTCCGAAGGCAGCCAGACCACCCTGGGTGCCTACCACCGTGCATGGCAGTGAGGAATTACCTATGAAACTCAGCCTCGGACCGGTGCTGTTTTATTGGGACAAGGAACATCTGGGACGCTTCTACGCCGACATGGCCGGCTTGCCCCTGGACGTGATTTACCTGGGCGAAACCGTGTGCTCAAAGCGCCGTGCGTTTTCCCTCGATCATTGGCTGGGCCTGGGCCGTGAATTGCAGGCGTGCAGCTCGGCGCAGATCGTGCTGTCGAGCCTGACCCTGATCGAAGCCGCTTCGGAACTCTCCAGCCTGCGGCGCCTGTGCGACAACGGTGAGTTTTGGGTGGAAGCCAACGACATGGGCGCGGTACAGCTGCTGATCGAACGCAACCTGCCGTTCGTCGGCGGGCCGGCACTCAACCTCTATAACGGTCACGCCCTGGTGCAACTGCTCGATGCCGGCCTGCAACGGTGGGTGCCGCCGGTGGAGTGCTCCCACGCGCTGATCGCCGATGTACTGGAGCAAGTGGGCAAGTTGGGCCGACCGCTGCCCGAGGTGGAAATCTTCGCCTATGGCCATCTGCCCCTGGCCTATTCGGCGCGCTGCTTTACCGCCCGCGCGGAAAACCGGCCCAAGGATGACTGCCGGTTCTGTTGCCTCAACTACCCCGACGGCATGGCCTTGAGCAGCCAGGAGGGGCAGCCACTGTTCACCTTGAATGGCGTACAAACCCTGTCGGCCGAAGTCACCAACTTGCTCGCCGATTACCCCGCGTTGGTCAGTGGCGGCGCCGACCTGCTGCGCCTGAGCCCACGGGCCGAAGGTATGGCCGAGGTGGTGCGCGCCTTCGACCAGGTGCGCCACGGCGCCACGCCACCGCTGTTTGTCGAAGGATGCAACGGCTACTGGCACGGTCAGGCCGGCATGTTGCGGGTCGAGGAGGTGGGCCTTTGCTGAAGCGTAAAGCGTGGCTGCTCAAGAGCGCCGACCGTGTGCTGCCGCTGATTCGCCGTGTGCCGTTCGCGGTGCAACGCCTGGCCCTGCAGCAGGCGCTCAACCATTGCCTGGCCGAACCCTTGCGCGATGGCGGCTTTGACCTGCTGCGTGGGCGTTGGCTGTGTTTGCGTATCCCTGACCTGGGCTTGTGCTGGTACCTGACGCTCGCGCGGGACGGCTTGCGCATTGCGCAGCAGGCCACGGCTCAGGTGACGATCAGCGGCAATTGGCGCGAGTTCCTGTTGCTGGCCAGTCGGCAGGAAGACCCGGACACCTTGTTCTTCCGTCGGCGCCTGGTGATTGAGGGGGACACGGAACTGGGGTTGGGGGTGAAGAACTTGATCGACAGCCTTGACCCTGACGTGTTGCCTGGCTGGTTGTGGCGCGGGCTGGAGCGGGCAGGGCGGGGCTTGGCAGTCTGACGGCGTGAGGCCCGCCGCCGCGGTCGTCAAATCCTTTGTCGAACGGCAGAAGGCAAAGCGCGGCGCGCAGGGCTAGAGGCGGCGCAGAAAGGACTTGACGATGTGCCGGGTGGCGTCGGTGGTGTCCAGTTGGTCCAGGGCGCCATAGGCGTGCCATTGACAGTCGACGATTTCGTTGCACGGGCGCGCATCGTCGATATTGATCACCGAGGCCTCGAACACGTGATGCAGCGTGTCGCGCGCTTTCAGCTCCTGCAGGTACAGCAGCCCGTCGACGTTCAATCCGGTTTCTTCTTCCAGCTCGCGTTCGGCGGCGCCCACCGGACGTTCGTCGCGTTCGACCTTGCCGCCCGGCAAGGCCCATTTCGATCTGGCCTTGCGCACGAAGAGGATATGCCCCTCGTGTTCGCAAATGACCGTTGCCCTGATTTTCATCGTCTGCTGCCCCCGCAGCGGGATGAGTGTCACAAAAGTGTAATGCAATTGTCATGCTAAGTGGTTATGGCGCGTCGGCGTGGGGATGTGGATACTGCCCGATTGATGAAAACGCACGAGGACAACAGATGAGCACCGTACGCTGGGGGATGATCGGCTGTGGCAGTGTCACTGAGTTAAAGAGTGGACCCGCTTTCTACAAAGCGCCAGGTTCGGCCCTGGTGGCCGTGATGGGGCGCCGTGAAGCGGCGGTGCGCGATTATGCGGCACGCCACGGTATCTCGCGCTTTTACACCGATGCCCAAGCCCTGATAGACGACCCGCAGGTGGACGCGGTGTACATCGCCACACCGCCCGACAGCCACTTGGAATACAGCCTCATGGTGGCTGCGGCCGGCAAGCATTGCTGCGTCGAGAAACCCATGGCGCTGAACGCCGAGCAGAGCGCCTTGATGCAACGCACGTTCGAGCGTGCCGGGCTGCACCTGTTCGTGTCCTATTACCGGCGTTCGCTGCCACGTTTTCAGCAAGTGCGCGACTGGCTGCGGGACGGGCGCATCGGCGAGCTGCGCCACCTCACCTGGACCTTGTGCAAACCGCCGGGCGCCGACGATGCCAGCGCCGCCAACTGGCGTACCGATCCGCAAATTGCCGGCGGCGGCTATTTTGCCGACCTGGCCAGCCATGGTTTTGACCTGTTCCAGTACCTGGCCGGGGACATCGTTGAAGTCTCGGGTTTTACCGCGCGCCAGGCCGGGCGCTATGCCGCTGAAGATGCGGTGACCGCCTGCTGGACGTTCAGCAGCGGCGCACTCGGCATGGGCTGCTGGAATTTCGTCGCGGATCGGCGCGAGGATCGGGTCGAGTTGGTCGGCAGTCGAGGGCGCATCCAATTCTCGGTCTTCGAAGACCAGCCGCTGTACCTCGAAGGCGAGACCGCTGAAGTGCTCGACGTGCCCTGCCACGCGCATATCCAATGGCACCACGTGTTGGCCATGAACGCGCATATCCGGGGTGAGGCCGAGCATCCGTCGCTGGCGATCGAGGCACTGAAGACCGATCGGATCCTCGACAAGGTGCTGCAACGTAACCCCTTTCATCCCGGTTAGTCGTGATTGACTGGTTTTTTTTTTCAAGGAATAAACGGATGAAGTACTGGATCGCGTTGTGGCTGGTCATCGCCACCAGCGCCATGGCCGCCCCGCGTCAGCAAGGCACGCCAGGGCAATTTGATTTTTATGTGCTGTCGTTGTCATGGTCGCCGACGTTTTGCCTGACGCACCCCAACAACGAACAGTGCTCGGGCAAGGGCTACGGTTTTGTGCTGCACGGTTTGTGGCCGCAGTACGCGCGGGGCGGCTGGCCGGCGTCGTGTGATGCTCAGTCGCGCTTGTCGCCTGAGGCCCTGGACAAGGGCGCAGCGCTGTTCCCCACCCGTTCACTGCTCAAGCATGAATGGGCCAAGCACGGTACCTGCAGCGGACTTGAGCCGCTGGCATACCTTGAAAAAACTGATGCAGCGCTGGGGGCGGTGGTGATTCCGCAGCAGTTGCAGCCGTTCAACACGCCGCCGTCGCTGCCTGCGCGTGAGATCGAGGCGCTGTTTCGCCAGAGCAACCCGCGCATGGGCAACCATGGCCTGGCGGTGATCTGCAAAGGCAAAGTGTTGTCGGAGGTGCGCGTGTGCCTGACCAAAGACCTGGCCTTCGCCGGCTGCCCGCGTAGCGTGAAGACCCAGTGCCGCGAGGGCGATATCCGCATTCCCGCGCAGCGTTAAGGCGTTAAGGCCTCGGTGCTGGCGCCATCCACCAACTGCTGGAACAGCGGCGTCAGCAGGTCGATCAACACCTGGGGATCGGCCTTGACCAGCGCAGACACTTCCAGCGTCTGGCGCATCACCTGGAAGCCCGATACCAGCGCCATGATCAGCGCCGCGCGTTCTTCGTGGTGCTGCCCCTCGAGCGCTGCCGCCACGGTTGCCTGGGGACCTTTCTCAAGTTCCGCGCGGCCGATGATTGCCGCGCGTTTGCTCGACGCCGAGCGCAGCAAGATCAGCAAACCGTTCAGCGGCAAATCGCCGGTTTCGGTGAGGCTGACCAGTGCCGTGGCGAGGGTGCGTCCCAAATTGTGCGCGCTGAGGGTGCCTGGCGCTACGCGCGCCGGGCCGACCATGCAGTCGGCGAGCACTTCGGTGAACAACTGCTCCCTTGAGTCGAAGTAGCGGTTGATGAGCGTTGCCGTGACCCCCGCGCCAGCGGCGATTTCACTCAGGTCGGCAGCTTCATAGCCCGATTGGGCAAACACCTTGCGCGCAGATAACAAAATCGCTTCGCGGCTGACGGCGGCATCGCGTCGTCTTGGGATCGGGTTGGGCATTGGCATCCTGATGGGACTGGAAATGGAAAGCGCGCCACCGCGGCGCGCCGACAGAGTACAGGGAGTGGCGATCGGCCGAGGGTGATTTTGTTCAATACCGGTTTGGCCGGGCCTTATACCGTGGAGCCCTCAGTAGGCATCATCATAAAAAGGGAACCGCAATGAGCTCTATCATTTCCATGGCCGCGTTCGCGTTGGCCACTTCCATCACGCCGGGACCGGTCAACGTGGTGGCGCTGAGTTCCGGCGCACGCTTCGGGTTTGTCGCCAGCCAGAAACACGTGGTCGGCGCCGCCGTGGGGTTTACCCTGTTGCTGGTGCTGATCGGCCTGGGCCTGCATGAGGTGCTGGTGCGCTGGCCCGTCCTGACCCAAGTGATCCAGTGGGGCGGGGTCGCCTTTTTGCTGTATATGGCCTGGAAACTGGCGACGGACAACGGCCAGTTGGACGCTGATGGCAGTGCCACCGCGCCGTCGATGCTCTACGGCGCCGTCATGCAGTGGCTCAACCCCAAGGCCTGGCTGGCCTGCGTGGCGGGGATGGGCTTATTTGCCGCCGATGGCGACGCGGGTCAAGTGTGGCTGTTTGCGAGCCTCTATCTGGTGATCTGCTACTTGTCGGTGGCCTGCTGGGCCTACGCCGGGACCTTTCTGCGACGCTACCTGAGCAACCCCCGGGGGGTGCGCCTGTTCAACCGCTCAATGGCCGCGTTGCTGGTGGCCAGTGTGGGTTATTTACTGATGGCTTGAGCCAATCGCGGTACTGCCCCGGCGTGGCGGCGAAATGGTGTTTGAAGGTGCGCTGGAAGTGCGCCTGGTCGGCAAAGCCGGCCGCCAGGGCCACGTCGGCGATCAGCTCGCCCTGGCGCAATTGGCTGCGGGCAAACTGGATGCGCCGATTGACCAGGAAGGCATGGGGCGTGAGCCCGTAATACTGCTTGAACGCGCGGATCAGATACGACGGCGACAGCTCTGCGGCCAGGCAAATGTCATCCAGCTTCAGGGCCTCGGTGCAGTGTTCGTGGATGTAGTCGGCGGCTCGTTCCAGCTTGTGGTTGACCTCGCGCAGGGGCGCGGGCGAGGGGTTCAGGCGCTGCTGCACTTCACTGAAATAACTCACCAGTGCGCTTTGTTTTTGCAGAAGTTCGGCGCGTTCATCCACCAATAGCCGGTACAGCTGCAGCAACCCAAGGTACAGCACCGGGTCGCGGGTGTGGGGGGTAGTGAACGGCCGGTAACCCTGGTCGGTGCTGAAGCCCAACTGGTACTGCAGGTCGGTCAGCCAGGGCGTGTCGAGGTAGAGCATGTGGTAGGACCAATGCGCATTTTCGATTGGGTTGCAGGCATGCACATCGCCAGGATTCATCAGCACCACGGTGCCGGCGCTGATCTCAAAGGTCTGCGTACCGTAGTGGTAATAACTGCGCCCGGCGGTGATCGCCCCGATGGAAAAATGCTCGTGGGCATGCCGGGTGTACGTGACCTTGCGCCCGTCGGCGATGGTGCGGGCTTCGATAAAGGCCAGGGCAGGATCACGCCAGAACAGCGGTGCGGTCGCGGCGGTCATGGGCAGGCGCTCCCAGCGCGGTGATTGGATGTGTCGGGGAGCAGCCTTATACAAAAACCGCAATTGTTCAAGCTTCAGCGTTGCGCAAGCGCCGGGCGTCGTGCCGTCTCGATTCCTGCAAGTGCGTGGCTTGTGTCAGCCACGCGCGCAGGGGCGGCGAAGGCGGACCCTAAGCCGGCACCAGGAAAGCGGCCTCCAGCAACTGGCGGGTGTAGGCGTGCTGTGGCGCGGCAAAAATCTGCCGTGCATCGCCTTGTTCCACCACTTGCCCGTGCTTGACCACCATCAGTTGGTGACTCAATGCCTTCACTACCGCGAGGTCATGGCTGATAAACAGGTAGGTCAGGTTGTATTTGGCCTGCAGGCTGCGCAGCAATTCCACGACCTGGCGTTGCACCGTGCGGTCCAGTGCCGAGGTGGGTTCATCGAGCAGGATCAGGCGTGGCTTGAGGACCAGGGCGCGGGCGATGGCGATGCGCTGGCGCTGACCGCCCGAGAACTCGTGGGGGTAGCGATGGCGGGACTCGGGGTCCAACCCCACTTCCTTGAGCGCGGCGATGATCGCCGCTTCCTGCTCGGCCGGGGTGCCCATCTTGTGGATGCGCAGGCCTTCGCCGACGATCTCGCTGACGCACATGCGCGGGCTGAGGCTGCCGAAGGGGTCCTGGAACACCACCTGCATTTCCCGGCGCAGGGGGCGTACCTGTTGCTGCGTCAGGCGGTCCAGTTGCTGGCCTTCGAAGCGAATCGCGCCTTTGCTGGCAATCAGGCGCAAAATCGCCAGGCCCAGGGTGGATTTGCCCGAGCCGCTTTCGCCGACGATACCCAGGGTCTGGCCCTGGGGCAGGCTGAAATTGATGCCATCGACCGCCTTGACGTAATCGACGGTGCTGCGCAAAAAGCCCTTCTTGATCGGGAACCACACTTTCAGGTCATCGACCTCCAGCAGCGGCGGTCCCACCGGATTGCCGGCCGGGCCACCGCTGGGTTCGGCCGCCAACAGTTCCTGGGTGTAGGGGTGTTGCGGCGCCTGGAACAAAGTCTCACAGTCCGCCTGCTCGACGATGCAGCCTTGCTGCATCACGCACACCCGATGAGCAATGCGTCGCACCAGGTTCAGGTCATGGCTGATCAACAGCAGTGCCATGCCCAGGCGTGCCTGAAGCTCCTTGAGCAGCTCCAGAATTTTCAACTGCACGGTGACGTCGAGGGCGGTGGTCGGTTCATCGGCGATCAACAGCTCCGGCTCGTTGGCCAGGGCCATGGCGATCATCACCCGCTGGCGCTGGCCGCCGGACAGCTCATGGGGCAGGGCCTTGAGGCGTTTATGCGGTTCGGGGATGCCGACCAGTTCGAGCAGTTCCAGGGTGCGCCGGGTGGCGTCCTTGCCGGTGAGGCCCTTGTGCAGACCCAGCACTTCGTTGATCTGCTTCTCGATGGAGTGCAGGGGGTTCAACGAGGTCATCGGCTCCTGAAAGATCATCGCGATACGGTTACCGCGAATATGACGCAGGGTTTTTTCCTTGAGAGTCAGCAGGTCTTGCCCGGCGTACTCAATGGTGCCGCTCGGATGCCGCGCCAGCGGGTAGGGCAGCAGGCGCAGGATCGAGTGGGCGGTCACCGATTTGCCGGAACCGCTTTCGCCAACCAGGGCCAGGGTTTCGCCGCGCTTGATATCGAAGCTGACGTTGTTGACCACGCGGTGGTGATGCTCGCCGGTGACGAACTCGACGCTGAGGTCGCGGATTTCGATCAGATTGTCCTGATTCATCTCATTTCCTCGGGTCGAAGGCATCGCGAGCGGACTCGCCGATAAACACCAGCAAACTCAACATGATCGCCAGCACGGCAAAGGCACTCATGCCCAGCCACGGCGCTTGCAGGTTGGACTTGCCCTGGGCCACCAGCTCGCCCAGCGACGGTGAACCCGCCGGCAGGCCGAAGCCTAAGAAGTCCAGGGCGGTGAGGGTGCCGATGGCGCCGGTGAGAATGAACGGCATGAAGGTCATGGTCGAGACCATCGCGTTAGGCAGGATATGCCGGAACATGATCGCGCCGTTCTGCATCCCCAGGGCCCTGGCCGCACGCACGTATTCGAGGTTGCGCCCGCGCAGGAACTCGGCGCGCACCACGTCCACCAGGCTCATCCACGAGAACAGCAGCATGATCCCCAGCAGCCACCAGAAATTGGGCTGCACGAAGCTGGCGAGAATGATCAGCAGGTACAGCACCGGCAACCCGGACCAGATCTCCAGGAAGCGTTGCCCCGCCAAGTCGACCCAGCCGCCATAGAAGCCCTGCAGGGCCCCGGCGATCACGCCGATGATCGAACTGAGCACGGTCAGCGTCAGGGCAAACAACACCGACACACGAAACCCGTAGATGACCCGCGCGAGCACATCGCGGCCCTGGTCGTCGGTGCCCAGCAGGTTCACCGAAGACGGCGGCGCGGGGGCCGGCACTTTCAGGTCGTAGTTGATGCTCTGGTAGCTGAACGGGATCGGCGCCCATAACGTCCAGGCGTCTTTGGCCTTGAGCAGCTCACGGATGTACGGACTTTTGTAGTTGGCCTCCAGGGGGAACTCGCCGCCAAAGGTGGTTTCCGGGTAGCGCTTGAGCGCCGGGAAATACCAGCCGCCGTCGTAGTGCACCGCCAGCGGTTTGTCGTTGGCGATCAACTCGGCGCCCAGGCTCAGTACAAACAGCACCAGGAACAGCCACAGCGACCACCAGCCACGCTTGTTCGCCTTGAACCGCTCGAATCGGCGGCGATTGAGGGGGGACAGGTTCATCTCAATGCTCCCGGCTGGCGAAGTCGATCCGCGGATCGACCAGGGTGTAGGTGAGGTCACCGATCAGTTTTACGATCAGCCCCAGCAGGGTGAAGATAAACAGCGTACCGAACACCACCGGGTAGTCGCGGTTGATCGCCGCTTCAAAGCTCATCAGGCCCAGGCCATCGAGGGAGAAAATCACTTCCACCAGCAACGAGCCGGTGAAGAAGATGCCGATGAAGGCCGATGGGAAGCCGGCGATCACCAGCAGCATGGCGTTACGGAACACATGGCCGTAGAGCACGCGGTGGTTGGTCAGGCCCTTGGCCTTGGCGGTGACCACGTACTGTTTGTTGATCTCATCGAGAAAGCTGTTTTTGGTGAGCAGGGTCATGGTGGCGAAGTTACCGATCACCAGCGCGGTGATCGGCAGGGCCAAGTGCCAGAAGTAGTCGAGGATCTTGCCGCCCCAGCTCAACTCGTCGAAGTTGTTGGAGGTGAGCCCGCGCAACGGGAACCAGTCGAAATAACTGCCACCGGCAAACACCACGATCAGCAGGATGGCGAACAGAAAGGCCGGGATCGCATAGCCTACGATGATCGCCGAGCTGGTCCACACATCGAAGTGGCTGCCGTGGCGCGTGGCCTTGGCGATGCCCAGCGGGATCGACACCAGGTACATGATCAACGTGCTCCATAACCCGAGGGAGATGGACACCGGCATTTTCTCCTTGATCAGGTCGATGACCTTGGCGTCACGGAAAAAACTGTCGCCAAAATCCAGCCGGGCGTAGTTCTTGACCATGATCCACAGGCGTTCCGGCGCTGATTTGTCGAAGCCGTACATCTTTTCGATTTCCTTGATCAGCGCCGGGTCCAGGCCCTGGGCGCCGCGGTAGCTGGAGCCGGCCACCGCCACTTCGGCACCGCCGCCGGCAATGCGGCTGCTGGCGCCGTCAAAGCCTTCGAGCTTGGCGATCATCTGCTCCACGGGCCCACCGGGGGCGGCCTGGATGATGATGAAATTGATCAGCAAAATCCCGAACAGGGTGGGGATGATCAGCAACAGACGGCGAACAATATAGGCCAGCATTTAATCGCCTCCGCTCGCCGGATCGGCGCTCGTTTGAGTGTCCGGGGCCACGGCCGGAGGTACGTTGGGTTTGCTCCACCAAGTGGAGATGCCGACGTCGTACAGCGGTGACACTTTAGGATGGCCCAGGTTGTTCCAGTAGGCCACGCGGAAGGTTTTGATGTGCCAGTTGGGGATCACGTAGTAGCCAAATTGCAGCACGCGATCCAGGGATTTGGCGTGTGCGATCAGGCTGGCGCGGGTGTCGGAATCAATCAGTTGCTCCACCAACTCATCGACGGCCGGATCTTTCAGACCCATGTAATTGCGGCTGCCAGGCTTGTCGGCGCTGGTGGATTTCCAGAACTCACGCTGCTCATTACCCGGCGAAGAGGATTGCGGGAAACTGCCCACCAGCATGTCGAAATCCCGCGAACGCAGGCGGGTGACGAATTGGGACACGTCCACCCGGCGTATCACCAGGTCGATGCCCAAGTCCGCCAGGTTGCGCTTGAACGGCAGCAGAATGCGTTCGAACTCGGTCTGGGCCAGCAGGAATTCGATGGTTACCGGTTTGCCGGTGGTGTCGACCATCTTGTCGTCAACGATCCTCCATCCGGCTTCCTGCAGCAGTTGGTAAGCCTCGCGCTGCTGAGTGCGGATCATGCCGCTGCCGTCGGTTTTGGCCGGCTCGAAGGCTTCGGTAAACACTTGGGGCGGGATTTTGTCACGCAGCGGCTCGAGAATTTTCAGCTCATCGGGGCTGGGCAAGCCGGTGGCGGCCATGTCGGAGTTTTCGAAATAGCTGCGGGTGCGGGTGTACGCACCGTTGAACAGTTGCTTGTTGCTCCACTCGAAGTCGAGCAACAGGCTGATGGCCTTGCGCACCCGCACATCTTGGAACATGGGCTTGCGCAGGTTGAACACAAAGCCCTGCATGCCGGTGGGGTTGCCGTTGGGAATCTCTTCCTTGATCAGCCGGCCCTGCGCGACGGCGGGCACGTTATAGGCATTTGCCCAGTTCTTCGCGCTGAACTCCGCCCAATAGTCGAACTGCCCGGCCTTGAGGGCTTCGAGTGCAACGGTGGCGTCGCGGTAATAGTCGGTCACGCGCCGATCGAAGTTGTACAGGCCTTTGTTGATCGGCAGGTCCTTGCCCCAGTAATCCTTGACCCGCTCATAGCTCACCGAGCGCCCGGCCTTGACCTCGGCGACGCGGTAAGGGCCGCTGCCCAACGGAATCTCCAGGTTGCCCTTGCTGAAGTCGCGGGTGGCCCACCAGTGTTTGGGCAGTACCGGTAATTGGCCGAGGATCAGCGGCAATTCGCGATTGTTGGTGCGCTTGAACTTGAACAGCACCCGCAGTGGGTCTTCGGCAATCACTTCGTCGACATCGGCGTAGTAGGTGCGGTAGAGCGGGGTGCCGTCCTTGATCAAGGTCTGGAAGCTGAACACCACGTCGTCGGCCCGCATGGGGTGGCCGTCGTGGAAACGCGCCTCGGGCCGCAGATAAAAGCGCACCCAGCTGTTGTCCGGGGCCTTTTCGATCTTGCCGGCCACCAGGCCGTATTCGGTAAACGGCTCATCCAGGCTTTGGGTGGCCAGGGTGTCGTAGATCAGGCCGATATTGTCGGCGGGTACGCCTTTGCTGATAAATGGGTTGAAGCTGTCAAAGCCGGACAGGCTCGATTCGCGGAACGTGCCGCCCTTGGGGGCGTCCGGGTTGACGTAGTCGGTGTGCTTGAAATTGGCCGGGTATTTGGGCGGCTCGTTGTACAGGGTCAGCGCATGCTGCGGTGCCGCCTGGGCTGCGCTGCACAGCAACAGGCCGGCAAACAGTGAAGTACGCAAATACATCATTGGGCTTTCTCCGAAGCTTTCAGCCACCATGCGCTCAGGCCCAGGCTGTAGGGCGGCGTGGTGACAAAGGCGAACCGGTTGCGGTACGCCAAGCGATGATAGTTGAGGTACCAGTTGGGAATGCTGTAGTGCTGCCACAGCAGCACCCGGTCCAGTGCGCGGCCGGCAGCCAGTTGTTCTTCGCGGGTCTGGGCCGCGAGCAGTTGCTCGAGCAGGTGATCGACGATGGGGTTGGCGATGCCTGCGTAGTTTTTACTGCCCTTGATCGCGGCCTGGCTGGAGTGGAAGTACTGCCACTGTTCAAGGCCGGGGCTCAAGGTCTGGTTGAGGGTGATCAGGATCATGTCGAAGTCGAACTGATCCAGGCGCTGCTTGTACTGAGCACGGTCGACGGTGCGCAAGCGTGCGTCGATGCCGATGCTGATCAGGTTCTCGACATAGGGCTGCAGGATGCGCTCCAAGTTCGGGTTGACCAGCAATATTTCGAAGCGCAGCGGCTGGCCGTCTTTGTTGAGCAAGCGCTGCCCGGAGAGTGTCCAGCCGGCTTCACCCAGCAGGGCCAGGGCGCGGCGCATGGTCGCGCGGGGGATGCCGCGACCGTCGGTCTGGGGCAGGCTGAATGCTTGGGTGAACAGGTTGGCCGGCAACTGCTCGCGGTACGGCGAGAGCATCAGCCACTCACGGCCCACCGGTACGCCGGTCGCGGCGAACTCGCTGTTGGGGTAGTAGCTCAAGGTGCGTTTGTAGGCGTTGCTGAACAGGGTGCGGTTGGTCCACTCGAAGTCGAACATCAGCCCCAGTGCTTCGCGCACCTTTGTTTGGCTGAAGGCCGGCCGCCGGGTGTTCATGAACAGGCCCTGGCTCTGCGTCGGAATCTGGTGGGCAATCTGTGCCTTGATCACCTCGCCACGGTTTATCGCCGGGAAGTTGTAGCCATTGGCCCAGTTCTTGGCCTGGTGCTCGATGTAGATGTCGAATTCACCGGCCTTGAAGGCTTCAAACGCTACGTCGCTGTCGCGGTAGAACTCCACCTCGACCTTGTTGTAGTTATAGAAGCCCTGGTTGACCGGCAGGTCCTTGCCCCAGTAATCCTTGACGCGCTCGAACACCAATTGGCGCCCAGGGGTGACCTTGCTGATGCGGTAGGGCCCGCTGCCCAGCGGCGGTTCGAAGGTGGTGGCCTTGAAATCGCGGTTTTTCCAATAGTGCTGGGGTAACACGGGCAGTTCGCCCAGGCGCAGGATCAGCAACGGGTTGCCGGCGCGCTTGAAGACGAAGCGGATACGGTGGCGATTGAGCACATCCACCCGCGCCACTTCCTGCAAGTTGGTGCGGTACTGCGGATGGCCTTCGGTCAGCAGGGTGCGGTAGGAAAACGCCACGTCATAGGCGGTGATCGGCTTGCCGTCGTGAAACCGCGCCTGCGGTCGCAGATTGAATACCACCCAACTGCGATCTTCGCTGTATTCCACCGATTGGGCGATCAGCCCGTAGCTGGAGGTCGGCTCATCACCGGAGGGCGCGTACTGGCCAGTGCCGACCATGAGCGGCTCATTGAGCTCATTGACGCCGTATTGCAGGAAATTGGGGGTGGAAACCGGGCTCGAACCCTTGAAGGTATAAGGGTTCAGGGTATCGAAGGTGCCAAATGCCATAACCCGCAATGTTCCGCCTTTCGGCGCTGCAGGGTTTACCCAGTCGAAGTGGGTGAATTTGGCCGGGTACTTGAGCACGCCGAACTGCGTATAACCGTGGCTCTCGGTTATCGTCGCGTTAGCGGAAAAGCTCAAGACCAGACTTATTAGTAGAAGGAGGGGACGCTTCAAGTCAGAGATCCGATCCAGGCGGCTTGGGCTTTATGGTCGGTACAGTAACAGCTTGTTCCGGTTGGAAAAAGCATCTTGAAAACGGCAGTAAATCACGGGTTTGTTCGCCTGCGGGGTGAGCGGGCTTGCCCGGCGCGGGGCAAGCCTGCTGACCTCAGCACGCTCGCCACCACCGCTCGCGGGCTTGCACGATTTTGCCGATCAGCGCGGTCCGGACACTACGAGCATCTGCCCAGGCTTCAGCGCCTGGCCGGTGCGCGGATTCCAGCGCTTGAGATGTTGCATCTCGACATTGAAGCGCTTGGCGACGATGTACAGCGAATCGCCTTTCTTGACCTTGTACTGCACCGGCTTCTTGCTGCTGGCTACCGCGCGGCGGGTGTCCTGCATCACCAGGGTCTGGCCGACCTTCAGGGCCTGGCCGTTGAGCTGGTTCCAGCGTTGCAGGTCATGCACATCGACCTTGTTGGCCTTGGCGATCAGCGTCAGGTTATCGCCGCTGCGCACCTTGTAGGTGCGGGTACGGCCGGCCACCCGTGCGGTCTCGACTTCGTCGAAGACCTGTTTTTTCGGGCGCATCGCCAGCAGCTCTTCAGGCTTCATTGTCGAGAGGGTACTGGTGAGCAATTGTGCCTTGGAACTCGGCACCAGCAGATGCTGCGGGCCATCCAGGGTGGTGCGTTGCTTGAGCGCCGGGTTGAGCTGGAACAGCTCGTCTTCGTCGATTTCAGCCAGCGCGGCGACCCGGGACAGGTCCATGCTTTGCTTGACTTCCACCACTTCGAAGTAAGGTGTGTTGGCAATCGGGTTCAGGTTGACGCCGTAGGCCTCGGGGGCCAGCACCACCTGGGACAGCGCCAGGAACTTGGGCACGTAGTCCTTGGTTTCCTGGGGCAGGGGGAGGTTCCAGTAGTCGGTGGGCAGGCCGAGCTTTTCGTTGCGCTCGATGGCCCGGCTCACTGTGCCTTCGCCGGCATTGTAGGCGGCCAGCGCCAGCAGCCAGTCGCCGTTGAACATATCGTGCAGGCGGGTCAGGTAGTCCAGGGCGGCGGTGGTGGAGGCGGTGATGTCGCGGCGGCCGTCGTAGGCACGGGTCTGGCGCAGGTTGAAGTAGCGGCCGGTGGAGGGGATGAACTGCCACAGCCCGACTGCATCGCTGCGCGAATAGGCCATTGGGTTGTAGGCACTTTCGATCACCGGCAGCAGCGCCAGCTCCAGGGGCATGTTGCGTTCTTCAAGGCGTTCGACGATGTAATGAATGTAGAGGCTGCCGCGTTCACCGGCATTCTCCAGAAAGGACGGGTTGCTGGCGAACCACAGGCGCTGTTGCTCGATGCGCGGGTTGACGCCTACGTCGTCCTGCAATTGAAAGCCCCGACGCATGCGCTCCCAGACATCCTGGGGCACTTCGGGGGTGGGCTTCTCTGAGAGCCAAATGGGTTTTTGCTTGATCTTGGCGGCAAGATTGGGTTTGGGTTGCACGGTGGATTGTGCGGCGAAATTTGTTGATTGGCAGCCCGCCAGCGTTGCGGAGACAGCCACCGCCACAGCTTGAGCCAGGCGGGTCAATGCGTCTGAATGGTTGGATTTACGAATAGATGACGACATTGGCTGGAAGTAAGTTCCGGGCAAAAATGTCGGGCGATTCTAGAAAGCGCTTTGGTTCCGGTCAACCATTCAGAAATTACGTATCAGATCGCGTCGTCTTAGAACTTATCTTTCCATGCCCTCAAGCTAGCAAACACCTCGGCCCCAGCCCGATTGTCGCGTCCATTCCGTTCGTCCGCTTTTTGTTTAACAGATGTTTCGGTGGTACGCAAAAAGGGGTTGGTGCGCAGCTCCAAGGCCAGGTTGGAGGGCAGCGTCATCTCGCCGCGAGCCCGCAACTGGCGGACGTTTTCCACCCGTTCGGCGATATCGGCGTTATGCGGTTCCACCGCCTGGGCAAACTTGAGGTTACTTTGTGTGTACTCGTGGGTGCAGTACACCAGCGTCTCGGCGGGCAGTGCGGCCAAACGTGTCAGCGAGCTGTGCATCTGCTCCGGTGTGCCCTCGAACAGGCGGCCGCAGCCGGCGGCGAACAGGGTGTCGCCGCAGAACAACACACCCTGGTGATAAAAGGCGATGTGGCCCAGGGTATGGCCGGGCACGCTATAAACGTCGAAGTCCCAGCCCAGCACAGTAATACGGTCGTTGTCGTGCAGGGCGACGTCCCGTGCCGGGATTTTTTCGCTGGCAGGGCCATACACTTTGGCACCTGTCACGGTTTTCAGTTGGTCGACACCGCCCACGTGGTCGTGGTGGTGATGGGTGATCAGGATGTCGCTCAAGGTCCACTGCGGGTGCTGTTCGAGCCAGTCCAGTACTGGCGCGGCGTCGCCAGGGTCGACCACGGCGACGCGCCGGGTCTGCGCATCCTGTAACAACCAGATGTAGTTATCGGTGAAGGCGGGCAGGGCACTGATCTGTATCATTCTTCGATTCGCCAAGCTGAACACATTGGTGCATCTTAGAACGTCTAGGCGAGTTGGAGAATGCAATGACTGATAAAGCGTTCGCCCAGGCCGATCCTGAATGGCTGGCCTTGATCGGCGCGGCCCGCGAATGGTTGTCCGGGCCTGTCGGGCAATTTCTGCTGGACGAAGAACGACGCATGCTCGAAGACGAGCTGGGGCGTTTCTTCGGCGGTTACCTGGTGCATTACGGCCCCTCCGCACAGACGCCGCCGTCCGCACCGCAGGTGCAACGCAATGTGCGCCTCGGCGCGCCGTTGCCGGGTGTGGAGATCGTCTGCGAGGAACAGGCCTGGCCATTGAGCGAGCACGCCGCCGACGTAGTGGTGTTGCAGCATGGCCTGGATTTCTGCCTGTCACCCCACGGTTTGCTGCGCGAAGCGGCGAGCAGCGTGCGGCCGGGTGGTCATCTGCTGATTGTTGGTATCAACCCCTGGAGCAGTTGGGGCCTGCGCCATGTGTTCGCCCATGATGGCCTGGGTCAGGCGCGCTGCATCTCGCCGTCGCGGGTGGCGGACTGGCTGAACCTGCTGGGCTTCGCGCTGGAGAAACGCCGCTTCGGGTGCTATCGTCCGCCGCTTGCCTCGACCAAGTGGCAGGGCCGCCTGGCCGGCTGGGAACGCCGCGCAGGCGCCTGGCAGTTGTCCGGAGGTGGCTTCTATCTATTGGTGGCGCGCAAGATCGTGGTCGGGCTGCGACCGGTGCGCCAGGTAGTGCGCCAACCCATGGGCAAGCTGGTGCCGATGCCGATGGCCAAGGTCAACCGCAAGCAAAGCGAACCGTAACACCTCTTTTTTGATTTCAGACCCGCCTGTTTTGATGGATGTAACCGATGACCGATAGCGTTGAACTCTTCACCGATGGCGCCTGCAAGGGCAACCCGGGCCCTGGCGGCTGGGGCGCCTTGCTGGTGTGCAAGGGTGTCGAGAAGGAACTGTGGGGCGGCGAAGCCAATACCACCAACAACCGCATGGAGCTGATGGGGGCCATTCGCGGTCTGGAAGAGCTCAAGCGTCGCTGCAATGTGCTGCTGGTGACCGACTCGCAATACGTGATGAAGGGCATCAACGAGTGGATGGTCAACTGGAAGAAGCGCGGGTGGAAAACCGCGGCCAAGGAACCGGTCAAGAATGCCGACCTCTGGCAGTTGCTCGATGAGCAATGCAATCGCCATGACATCACCTGGAAATGGGTGCGCGGTCACATCGGCCACCCCGGCAACGAACGCGCCGACCAGCTTGCCAACCGTGGCGTGGACGAAGTGCGGGGCTACAAGCAGAGCTGATCCCGACCGACGTGTTAACATCGCGCCCTTTGACGCCTACCGCACTGCACACCACCCCGTTGAGAGCTGAACCCTGATGGCCATCCGATCTGTTGTACTCGATACCGAAACCACCGGCATGCCAGTGACCGACGGTCACCGGATCATTGAAATCGGCTGTGTCGAGCTCATGGGTCGGCGTCTCACCGGGCGTCACTTCCACGTCTACCTGCAACCGGACCGCGACAGTGACGAGGGCGCGATCGGCGTGCACGGCATCACCGACGAATTCCTCAAGGGCAAGCCGCGTTTTGCCGAAGTGGCCGATGAGTTCTTCGAATTCATCAATGGCGCCCAACTGATCATCCATAACGCGGCGTTCGACGTCGGCTTCATCAACAATGAATTTGCCCTGATGGGGCAGACCGACCGAGCCGACATTTCCCGGCACTGCTCGATTCTCGACACCTTGATGATGGCCCGTGAGCGCCACCCGGGCCAACGCAACAGCCTCGATGCGTTGTGCAAACGCTATGGCGTCGACAACTCCGGCCGTGAGCTGCACGGCGCCTTGCTCGACTCGGAGATTCTCGCCGACGTTTATCTGACCATGACCGGCGGGCAAACCAGTCTGTCCCTGGCCGGCAACGCGTCCGACGGCAGTGGTTCGGCAGAAGGCTCCGGCAATCGCCCTTCGGAAATCCGCCGCCTGCCGGCTGATCGCAGACCCACCACCATCATCCGTGCCAGCGAGCAGGACATGCTCGAGCATGCGCAGCGCCTGGAAGCCATTGCCAAGTCGGCCGGTGCGCCGGCGCTGTGGACGCAACTGACCCAACAGTAATTTCGGGGGGTGGCAAAATCTTCATTCGCCACATCTGCTCCCAGCTTCTACCCTTGAGTGCATAGCCCTCAGGACTAGACGCCCTCATGTATAAAGACCTGAAGTTCCCTGTCCTTATCGTGCACCGCGACATCAAGGCTGACACCGTCGCTGGCGACCGGGTTCGCGGCATCGCGCGGGAGTTGGAGCAGGAGGGCTTCAGTATCTTCTGCGCGGTGGACTACGCCGAGGGCCGGCTGGTCGCGTCCACCCATCACGGCCTGGCCTGCATGCTGATCGCCGCCGAAGGCGCCGGCGAAAATACCCATCTGCTGCAAAACATGGTCGAACTGATCCGTCTGGCGCGGGTGAGGGCGCCCAACCTGCCGATCTTTGCCTTGGGTGAGCAAGTCACCTTGGAAAACGCTCCGGCCGATGCCATGAGCGAACTCAACCAGCTGCGCGGCATTCTCTACTTGTTTGAAGACACCGTGCCGTTTCTGGCCCGGCAAGTGGCGCGGGCCGCTCGCACTTACCTGAACGGCCTGTTGCCGCCGTTCTTCAAGGCCCTGGTGCAGCACACCGCCGATTCCAATTATTCCTGGCACACCCCCGGTCATGGCGGCGGCGTGGCTTATCGCAAAAGCCCGGTGGGGCAGGCGTTTCATCAGTTCTTTGGGGAGAATACCCTGCGTTCGGATTTATCCGTATCGGTGCCCGAGCTGGGCTCGTTGCTGGACCACACCGGGCCCTTGGCCGCGGCCGAAGCCCGTGCCGCGCTTAATTTTGGCGCCGATCACACGTTCTTCGTGATCAATGGCACCTCCACCGCCAACAAGATTGTCTGGCATTCGATGGTCGGCCGCGACGACCTGGTACTGGTGGACCGAAACTGCCACAAGTCGGTGTTGCACTCGATCATCATGACCGGCGCGATCCCGTTGTACCTGTGCCCGGAGCGCAATGAACTGGGGATTATCGGCCCGATTCCCCTGAGCGAATTCAGCCCCGACTCGATCCGCGCCAAGATCGAGGCGAGCCCGCTGACCCGTGGCCGTGCGCCGAAAGTCAAACTGGCCGTGGTCACCAATTCCACCTACGACGGCCTGTGCTACAACGCCGAGTTGATCAAGCAGCAATTGGGCAACAGCGTCGAGGTGCTGCACTTTGACGAAGCCTGGTACGCCTACGCGGCGTTTCATGAGTTCTTCGCCGGGCGCTACGGCATGGGCACCTCGCGTACCCCGGACAGCCCGCTGGTGTTCACCACCCACTCCACCCATAAGCTGCTGGCTGCGTTCAGCCAGGCCTCGATGATCCATGTGCAGGACGGTGGCGCGCGCCAACTGGACCGCGATCGTTTCAACGAAGCGTTCATGATGCACATCTCCACGTCGCCGCAATACAGCATCATCGCCTCGCTGGATGTGGCCTCGGCCATGATGGAAGGCCCGGCCGGGCGTTCGTTGCTGCAGGAAATGTTCGACGAAGCCCTGAGCTTTCGCCGTGCGCTGGCCAATCTGCGCCAGCATATCGCCGCTGAGGACTGGTGGTTCTCCATCTGGCAGCCGCCCTCGGTGGCCGGCATCGACCGTGTTGTCACAGCGGACTGGCTGCTGCAACCACAGGATGACTGGCATGGCTTTGGGGATGTGGCCGAAGACTACGTGTTGCTCGACCCGATAAAAGTCACCTTGGTGATGCCCGGTCTCAACGCCGGCGGGGCCTTGAGCGATTGCGGGATTCCCGCTGCGGTGGTCAGTAAATTCCTTTGGGAGCGCGGGCTGGTGGTGGAAAAGACCGGGTTGTATTCCTTTCTGGTGTTGTTCTCGATGGGCATCACCAAAGGCAAATGGAGCACCTTGCTCACCGAGCTGCTGGAGTTCAAGCGCAGCTACGACGCGAATGTCAGCCTGGCCAGTTGTCTACCCTCAGTGTTCGCCCAAGGGCCGTCGCGCTATCAGGGTCTGGGGCTGCGCGACCTGTGCGATCAACTGCATAGCTGTTACCGTAGCAACGCCACCGCCAAGCACCTTAAACGGATGTACACAGTGTTGCCGGAGATTGCGATGAAACCGGCCGATGCCTACGATCAGATGGTCAGGTGCGAGGTGGAGGCCGTGTCGATTGATGCGTTGCCTGGGCGCATCGCAGCGGTGATGCTGGTGCCCTATCCGCCGGGCATTCCGTTGATCATGCCGGGTGAACGCTTCACCGAGTCGACGCGATCGATCATCGACTACCTGGCATTTGCCCGCACGTTCGACAGCAGTTTCCCCGGTTTTGTCGCCGATGTTCACGGCTTACAACACGAAGATGACGGCAGTGGTCGTTGTTACACCGTTGATTGCATCAAGGCTTAAGGAAGTTTATGCAAGCTGTAATGAACCCGAAGTATCCAGGGCTCAGTGTGAGGGTCGCCGACGAAGGTTTTGATGCCTACGTGTGGGGCAATGACTTCAGTTTTGAGGTCAGCGCCTATGGTGTGCCGCAGATGGGCGCGCGCGTCGACCAGTGGCCGGTGGAGCGCATCGTGCCGTACCGCAAGTGCTATGGGATTGACCCGGAGGAGTTCGCCAGCTTTCGTGATGCGCCAGACAGTGCGATTTTCATGGCCTACCTGGACGACCGCCCGGTGGGGCACGTGGTGGTCAGCACCAACTGGAACGGGTTTGCCCATGTGGATGAGTTGGCCGTGGCGTTGCCCGCGCGGCGCCACGGTGTGGCCAAGGCGTTACTCGATGTAGCGCAGTTCTGGAGCCGCAAGAAAAACCTGCCGGGCATGATGCTCGAAACCCAGAACAATAACCTTGGGGCATGCCGTTTATACGAGCGTTGCGGTTACGTGATGGGCGGGATCGACCACCTGCGCTATCGCGGCATCGACCCGCAGACCCGCGAAGTGGCGATCTTCTGGTACCGGCTGTTCAAGAGCGACGTCAACAAGGCTTAACCCAGCAACAGGCTTTCAGCCTTCTGCGTGACAATCTCCAGCAACGCATTCAAGGCGGGTGAGGTCGCGCCATCCCTGAGCGTCAGCGCATACAGGCTGACCATGATCGGCGGCGACACCGGGCAGGCGTCCAGCCCGGCCTCGCGTGCGCCGCACGCGGTGAACGGGTCGACAATCGCCAGGCCTTCTCCCGCTTCCACCATGCTGCGCATCATCTGGTAGGTCTGCACCCGCGTCTGCACCACCGGCAGCGGGCGCAAGGCCTGCAGTTTGGCATCCAGCAGGCGACTCAGCGGGTCATGGCCCTCCAGCCCGATCATCGACTGCCCGGCCAGGTCTTGCAGCGCAATGTACTTTTGCCTGGGTTTGAGCCAGCCGTGGGGGGCGAGTACTTGCAGTTTGCCCTGAGCCAGCACGCTGCCGAGGATTTGCGGGTGCTCCGGATCATGCAGACTCAGGCCCACGTCGGCCTCATGCAGCAACAGGCTTCTGACGATGTCCCGGGTTGGCTGGCTCGACAGGTTGCACGGCGTGTCCTGGAAGCGCCGGCGCAGCACCGCAATGCTTTGCGGCAGCAACTGATTGGCCAGCGGCGGGGTGCACAGCGCGCGTAACGTGGGGGCGTGATGGTGTTTAAGGCGGCTGGCCAGGCGCTGCACGGGCTCCAGCGCTTCATACACACCGGCGATTTCGGCCTGCAACGCCAGTGTTTCCCGGGTCGGCTGCAAGCGCCCGCGCACACTGGCGAACAGCATAAAGCCCAGTTGCAACTCGGCCTCTTTGAGCGCCGTGTCCACATCGCCCACGGGGAGTTGCAACCATTCGGCGGCCGTGCCGAGGTGTCCGGTCTGCAAGATGGCCTGAATCACTTCGAGATGACGTAAACGCATCGCCGGAGTCTATGTGCAGCGCGTGGGGGATTCAATGGCGCAGGCGATTGTGCGCAAAAAAGACTGTGTGGGTCGCCTCTGTCGCTGGCGTTCGGCCACGACCTCACTAGAATGGCTCGTCTGATCATTAGCGACCAATGCCGTTTACCGGCACATACAACAAAAACAGGTCTGATCCATATGCCGATTCCCTCGCACTTATTCGGGGTAACGGCCAAGCAACTTGCGGTCTTGGTGACCGTCGGCTGTGCGGCTGCTTATCTGTTGAGCAACCCTGACGAAACCAATCCGGAAAACCTGGCACTTGAAGCCTTTATCCGTTCCCAGGAACAGGTAGGCGAACAGGTGGGGGCGGTGCTGGGTATTACCTTGGTCAGACAGGTGGAGGCGTATCCCGCGTACAACACATCGGGTTACACGCGCTCGATGTACGCCGTGGACGGCGAGCGGGGGCGCTTGATGGTCACGCTCAAGCGGGGTGAGCAGGGGATCGAAGTCACGGAGATCCGCAGCCCTTGATCACGCCAGCCCAGTCGATGCCGTCAATGGCCAGGACTGAGCAGGTCATTGGGGCGCGATCTTATGAGGCGAGGGTCGTTTGCGATTCGCGGACCAGAATCGTCCCGGATTGAATCAGTTTGAATTCATCGCCTTCCAGTTTTTCTACACGGTCGCCAATGGCCAGCTTGTAGGTAGTGGTGGGCGCCGAGCCAGCCAGGTCGCCTTGCGCCGGGTTGGATTCCTGGAACTCATGCACTGAATACACGCGACCTTCCGCGTCTCTGGCATGGAACTGTCCGACAAGTACTGCTGCCATCTGTTTAGAACCTCTGGAGATAAACACTCGATATACCGTTGTGTAGACCGTCATAAAGAGAGGTAGTTTGCCTACGCAAAAAAAATACTATTCGTTGGTTTTTTGAGACGCTTCCTACGCATTGAAGCGCGGGATAAATGCCGGGAGGAATCTCAAAACCTGCTGGTGAACCTGCCGCGAAGCCTCTATAACTAACAGCTCCTTTAATCAGACGTCGGGAAAACCTCAATGAGCAAGGTCTACACGATTGCCGTCCTGGTTGGCAGCTTGAGAAAAGAGTCGATCAACCGCAAAGTCGCGCTGGCATTGGCCGAACTGGCCCCCGCCAACCTGAAATTGAACATTGTCGAAATTGGCGATCTGCCGCTCTATAACGAAGACATCGACGGTGCTTCACCGCCGGCAGCCTACAGTACTTTCCGTCAGCAGGTGAGTTCATCCGACGCAGTGCTGTTCGTGACCCCGGAATACAACCGCTCGGTACCGGCGCCGCTGAAGAATGCGATCGACGTGGGTTCGCGCCCTTACGGGCAAAGTGCCTGGAGCGCCAAGCCGGGCGCGATCATCAGCGTGTCGCCGGGTGCCATTGGCGGCTTTGGTGCCAACCACCACTTGCGCCAGTCCCTGGTGTTCCTGGATGTGTGGTGCATGCAGCAACCGGAAGCGTACCTGGGCGGCGCGGGTAACGTGTTTGATGAGTCCGGCAAGCTGTCGGAAAAGACCAGGCCGTTTTTGCAGGCGTTCATCGATGCCTACGGGCAGTGGGTGGAAAAACACAAGGGCTGACCCTCGCCTATGCCAGACCGTGGGAGCGGAGGTGCTCCCACGGTTTTTCAGATCAACGCAGCCAGTTCGTACGCGCCAGTTCGATCACCTCATCACCGCGCCCGCTCATTACCGCCTTGAGCATGTACAGGCTGAACCCCTTGGCCTGTTCCAGCTTGATGCTCGGCGGCATCACCAGTTCCTGGGTGGCGGTCACCACGTCCACCAGCACCGGCCCGTCATGGGCCAGGGCACGGCGCAACGCCGGTTCGAGATCTTCGGATTGCTCCACCCGAATACCGAGGATGCCCATGGCATTGGACATGGCCGCGAAGTCCGGGTTTTTCAGCTCGGTGCCGGCATCCAGGTAACCTGCGGCCTTCATTTCCATGGCCACGAAGCCCAGGGATGAGTTATCGAACACAATGACTTTGACCGGCAGTTTCAGCTGTGCCAGAGAGATGAAGTCGCCCATCAACATCGCAAAACCGCCGTCGCCCGACATGGAGATCACCTGCCGTCCCGGGAACGCCGCTTGCGCGCCGATGGCCTGGGGCATGGCGTTGGCCATGGAACCATGGTTGAACGAACCGATCAGGCGGCGTTTGCCGTTCATCTTCAAGTAACGCGCGGCCCACACCGTGGGCGAGCCGACATCGGCGGTAAAGATCGCATCCTCGTCCGCCAGCTCACTGAGCAAGCGCGCCACATACTGTGGATGGATCGGCCGGTTGGCTTTGGAGGGCTGCGCCAGATCATCGAGGCCTTGGCGGGCTTTTTCGTAGTGCTTGAGTGAGGTCTCCAGGAAGCTGCGGTCGGTCTTGCGCGTCAGGCGCGGCAGCAGGGCGTCGATGGTTTCGCTCACGTCGGCGGCGATGCCCAGGTCCAGGGTGGCGCGACGCCCCAGCGCCTGCGGGTTGCGGTCAACCTGGATGATCTTGGCGTCGGTGGGGTAGAACTGACGATAGGGGAAGTCGGTACCGAGCATGATCAGCGTGTCGCAATCGAGCATGGCGTGATAGCCGGAGCTGAAGCCGATCAGGCCGGTCATGCCCACGTCGAACGGGTTGTCCCATTCCACATGTTCCTTGCCGCGCAGCGCGTGCACCACGGGCGCGCCGAGCGTATCGGCCAGGGCTACCACCTGCGCGTGGGCACCGGCGCAACCGCTGCCGCACAGCAGGGTGACTTTCTCGCTGCTCTTGAGGATTTCGCTCAACAGCTCAAGATCGGCTTGCGCCGGTAGCGTGCGCGGCGCGTGCAGGGCCGGCCAGGGCTTGAGCGTTTTTTCAACTTCCAGCAGCGACACGTCCCCTGGAATCACCACCACCGCCACGCCGCGATTGAGGATCGCCGAGCGCATGGCGCGGTGCAGCACCTGAGGCATTTGTTCGGGGTTGGTCACCAGCTCGATAAAGTGGCTGCATTCCTTGAACAGTTCCTGGGGGTGGGTTTCCTGGAAGTAGTTGAGGCCGATCTCCGAGGACGGAATCTGCGCGGCAATTGCCAGTACCGGCACATGGTTGCGATGGCAGTCGAACAGGCCATTGATCAGGTGCAGGTTGCCCGGCCCGCAACTGCCGGCGCACACCGTCAGCTCGCCAGTGGCGGCCGCTTCGGCTCCGGCGGCGAAGGCGGCGACTTCTTCGTGGCGCACATGCATCCACTCGATGCTGTCCATGCTGCGCAACGCGTCGGTGAGGCCATTGAGGCTGTCGCCGGTCAAGCCCCAGATGCGCTTGATGCCCGCCTGTTCAAGGGTGGTCGCCAGTTGTTGAGCCAGGTTGATTTTCGCCATGAAGCACTCCAATCGTCAGTGATGTTAAAAACTGCTGATCAGTAGGGGACAGTTCGATCACGGCGAATGCTCCGTCTTTAATGTGAAGATTGCGTCATGGCCGCACGGTATTGCCGGGTGCGTCGTGCGATGAACCATTGGTCACGCACCAGCGCCAGCCAGGGAGCGGTCTTGGCGTTGGGCAGGCGGCCACGGCTGAGGCGACGCATCTGGTCACGCACCACAGCAAGGGTGGCGAGTGAGGCCAACGGTTTGCGCTTCCAGTCAATGGGTGCCAACTGCGGGTTGAGGTCGCGCCCGGCGCGCCAGTGTTTGATCAATTGCGGTTCCAGGGTCAAGGCCGTGGCAATGCCCGCCATGGCGATGCCGCTGTCGAGAACCTGCTGCACGACCGGCAGACGACGTATGCCGCCGGTGACCATTACGGGCAGGGTGGCGATGCTGGCCATTTGCGCGGCAAATGCCAGGAAGTACGCCTCGCGGGCCAGGGTGCGGCCGTCCCGCGCTTCGCCTTGCATGGCCGGGGCTTCGTAGCTGCCGCCGGACAACTCCAGCAGGTCGATGGGCAGCGCGTTGAGCATTTCGACCACCGCCTGCGAGTCGGTTTCATCAAAACCGCCGCGCTGGAAATCCGCCGAATTGAGTTTGACCGATACGCAAAACGACGGGCTGACGCTGGCGCGTACGGCGCGGATGACCTCCAGCAACAGGCGTGCGCGGTTTTCCAGGGGGCCGCCCCAGCGGTCGGTGCGCCTGTTGCTCAGGGGTGACAGAAACTGGCTGAGCAGATAGCCATGGGCACCGTGGATTTGCACACCGGTGAAGCCCGACTTCTCGGCCAGGCGCGCACTGGTGGCGAAGCGCTGGATCACCTCCTGGATATCGTCTTCGCGCATGGCCTTGGGCTTGGCGAACATCTTGGAAAATCCACCCAGGTCCAGGGCAACGGCTGAGGGCGCCACTGCTTGCTGACCCAAGTTGGCCATGGTCTGGCGTCCCGGATGGCTGAGCTGCATCCAAAAGTGCACGCCTTTGCCTCGGGCCACATCGGCCCATTCACGGAAGCTCTCCAAGTGCTGTTCGTCTTCCAGGACTACGCCGCCGGGGCCGGTCATGGCGCGGCGGTCGATCATCACGTTTCCGGTGATCAGCAGGCCGGGTTCACCTTCGGCCCACGTCTTGTACAACTGCTTGAGCGCACGGGAAGGCGCCTGATCAAGGTCCGCCATGTTTTCTTCCATCGCCGCCTTGGCGATGCGGTTGGCGATGACTTGGCCATTGGGCAGTTGCAGGGCTTCAAAAGGTGACATGGATTGACTCCTGAGCGGGGGAGGCCTCAGGCTAAGCTTAAAGTTAACTTTAATGTCAAGCGGGAATGGCGATGAATATTGGTGAGCTGGCAAAACAGAGCGGGTTGGCGGCGTCGCGTATCCGCTTTTATGAGGCCGAAGGGCTGATCAACCAGGTCGAGCGTATGCCCAACGGCTATCGGCGTTACGCACCTGAGGCCTTGCAGATCCTGCAATTGATTCAAAGCGCGCAACAGGCGGGGTTCAGCCTGCAGGAGCTCAAGGCGTTGATGCCGGCGCCAGGCGAGCACAAACGCGAAGAGCTGATCGACGCGCTGGAGCGTAAGGTGGCGCAGATCGAAGCGATGCAGGCACAACTGGCCCATAACAAGGCGCAGTTATTGAGCGTGATTGACGCGGTGCGGGCGCAGCCTGAAGGCGTGCCGTGCTCCGCGGGACAGAAGCAGGTGTTGGCTTCGATCAAAATCCAGGCGTAAAAAAGCCCTGGCATACCAGGGCTTTTTCAGACGCCGGGGCTTAGCGACGACGGAACAGCGGCAGCGGTTCGTCCGTTGCCGCCTGGTACGTCACCGAGAAGTCCTTGAGGCTTTCGAGTGCTTCATACGGATCTTTGTCGGCGCGCAAGGCAAAGGCATCGAACCCGCAGCGATGCAGATAGAACAACTGGTCGCGCAGCACGTCACCAATGGCGCGCAACTCGCCTTTGTAGCCGTAGCGGTCACGCAGCAGACGTGCGTTGGAGTAGTTGCGCCCGTCGGTGAAGGCCGGGAAGTTCAGGGCGATGACCTGGAAGTGCGCCACGTCTTCGCCAATTTCCTCAGCTTCTTCATCCGCGTCGAGCCACACACCCAGGCCGCCATCCCGGGCCTTGAGGGCGTGGGCGTGTTCGCGCCACAGCGCCAGCGGCACGATCAGGTCGTCGCAGTTGGAGATGCCATCGAAGCTCGCGTCCTTGGGCAGCAGGTGCCAGGTTTCGTCGACGATTTCGTTGTTCTTAATGATTCGCTGCATAGACGCGCTCCTTGAACAGGTCAATGCCGATGCGCTGATAGGTGTCGATGAAACGCTCATCTTCGGTGCGCTGTTCGATGTACACATCGATCAGTTTGCCGATCACCTCCGGCATGGCTTCCTGGGCGAAGGACGGGCCGAGGATCTTGCCCAGGCTCGCATCGCGGCTGGCGCTGCCACCCAGGGACACTTGGTAGAATTCTTCGCCTTTCTTGTCCACGCCCAGAATGCCGATGTGGCCGACGTGGTGGTGACCACAGGCGTTCATGCAACCGGAAATGTTCAGGTCCAGCTCGCCGATATCGAACAGGTAGTCCAGGTCGTCGAAACGGCGTTGGATCGATTCGGCAATCGGGATCGACTTGGCGTTGGCCAGGGAGCAGAAGTCGCCACCCGGGCAGCAGATGATGTCGGTCAGCAGGCCGATGTTCGGCGTGGCGAAACCACCTTCGCGCAGCTCGCCCCACAAGGTGAACAGTTGGTTCTGCTCCACGTCCGCGAGAATGATGTTCTGCTCGTGGGACGTGCGCAGTTGACCGAAGCTGTAGCGCTCGGCCAGGTCGGCGACGGCGTCCAGTTGCTTGTCGGTGATATCGCCAGGGGCAACACCGGTGGGCTTGAGCGACAGGGTCACAGCCACATAGCCCGGCTTTTTGTGCGCCAGGGTATTGCGGGTGCGCCAGCGGGCGAAGCCTGGGTGCTGCGCGTCGAGTGCCGCCAGTTCCGCGTCCTGATTGCTCAGGGCCTTGTACTCGGGATCGACGAAGTGCTTGGCCACGCGATGCACTTCGGCTTCGGTCAGGGTGGTCTGGCCGCCACGCAGGTGTTCCATTTCGGCGTCGACTTTCTGGGCGAACACCTCGGGGGTCAGTGCTTTGACCAGGATCTTGATCCGGGCCTTGTACTTGTTGTCACGACGGCCATAGCGGTTGTAGACCCGCAGGATGGCGTCAAGGTAGCTCAACAGGTCCTGCCACGGCAGGAACTCGTTGATAAACGCGCCCACCACCGGTGTACGGCCCAGGCCGCCGCCGACCAGTACACGAAAGCCCAGTTCGCCGGCGGCGTTGTACACCGGCTCCAGGCCGATGTCGTGCACTTCGATCGCTGCACGGTCCGAGGTCGAGCCATTGACGGCGATCTTGAACTTGCGCGGCAGGTAGGCGAATTCCGGGTGGAAGGTGGTCCATTGACGGATGATTTCGCACCAGGGGCGTGGGTCGATCAGTTCGTCGGCAGCGACGCCGGCGAATTGGTCGGTGGTCACGTTGCGCAGGCAGTTACCGCTGGTCTGAATGGCGTGCATCTGCACGGTGGCCAATTCAGCCAGAATGTCCGGCACATCTTCCAGGGCTGGCCAGTTGAACTGCACGTTCTGGCGCGTACTGATGTGGGCATAGCCTTTGTCGAAGTCGCGGGCAATCTTGGCCATCATGCGCGTCTGGCGCGAAGTCAGTTGGCCATAAGGCACTGCCACCCGCAGCATCGGCGCAAAGCGCTGAACATACAGGCCATTTTGCAGGCGCAGAGGGCGGAACTCTTCTTCGCTCAGTTCACCTGCTAAGTAGCGTCGGGTCTGATCACGGAACTGCTTGACGCGGTCCTCGATGATGCGCTGATCGTATTCGTCGTATACGTACATATAGGTCCTGTTCTCGGCAAATCTGCGCGCACGGCCGCGCACTCCCAACGGAGCCGGCGCACGATACCAGTTTGCGTTTATGCGCAAAAGTGATGTTTGAGTATATGCAAATAACCAAAATGACTAATGAGAACGGTTATCGGAGTAACCACATTTGTCATGCGGGCAATCCTGGACTTTACTGTGCTCGTGTCTTTGTGCAATCACCTATAAAACCGACAAGAGGCGATGCGATGAGCAATCCGACAAAAGCCCGTAAACCCGACAGTACCGTGGACGCCTGGGCCATTCTGTTTTTGATTATCTTGGTGGTCGGCACAGCCGTGTTCTGGGTCAGCCATCAATAAAGGACGTTGATTGAGCCTCGATTGGTTGTCCGACTGCCATTATCATGGCGGCCAATTTTCAAGGCTCAAACAACCATGCTGAAGGTTTTGATGACGTGCGTGTGTGCACTGGGGATGACGTATGGCGCCATCGCCCATGCGACCTCAGTGCTCTTTCTCAACCCCGGCATGTCGACGGAAACCTTCTGGGTCAGCTATACGCAGTTCATGCAGGCCGCCGCCAGGGACCTCGGCCTTGACCTGCGTGTGCGTTATTCCGAGCGCGACAGTCAAAACACCCTGATACAGGCGCGCGAGGCGCTGCAAGGCCGTCAGCGTCCCGATTACCTGGTGGTGGCCAATGAGCAATACGTAGCGCCGCAGATCCTGCGCATGGCCCAGGGCAGCGGGGTCAGGCTGCTGTTGGTGAACAGCGCGCTGACCCCTGACCAGACGCAGGTGCTGGGCGCCCGCAGCGGCATCGATGTGATCGGCGCGCTGGTCGCCGATGATGAACAGGCCGGCTACCTGATGCTCATTGATATGCTGCGTCAGCACGGCCCCGTTGCGCCGGGCGACACCCTTGATCTGCTGGCGTTTTCCGGTATCAAGACCACCCCGGTCGCGCAACTGCGTGAGCAGGGCATGCGCCGAGCCCTGGCCGAGCATCCCGAGGTGCGCCTGCGTCAGTTAGTCTACGGGGAGTGGAGCCGTGCGCGCGCTTTGGAGCAGGCAACCCTGCTGTTCAAGCGCTATCCGCACACTGCGCTGGTGTGGTCGGCCAATGATCAGATGGCACTGGGCGCCATGCAGGCGCTTCAGGACAGCGGCCGAACACCGGGCAAGGGCACGCTGTTCAGCGCCGTTAACAGCTCGCCCGAGATCCTTGAGGCGCGCCTGGATGGGCGCTTGTCGAGCCTGGTCGCCGGGCATTTTACCGTGGGTGGGTGGGCCATGGTGCTGATCCATGATGATGCCAAGGGCCTGGATATCGGCGCCCACGGTGGGCGCGACCGCCCGCGGGCGTTATTCCAGTTGATCAATCCACCCCAGGCGCGTCGCTTGCTGGGGCCGCCCCCAGCGGTGAACTTTCGCGCGTTGTCCGCCCAAGGCAAGCCGGCATCCTACCGTTACCCCTTCAGCCTAAGTCTGCTGCTGCGCTAGACGCCGGCCAGGTGCAGCACCAGCTTGACGATGCCGAACAGCGTCAAGGCAAATACCAGCGTGAACAGGACGCCCAGGATCACAAAGTGACTGGGCTTGCCGTGGGTGAAGTCGCGGGCGCGGTTCTTGCCGCTTTGCACGCCAAAGGCGGCGGCCACCACGCTGTGCAGCATCTGCCAGAAACTCGGTGGCTTGTTGTTGGCTGGATCGTCCATAGGTCCCTCGACACCCGGTGTGTGAGGGACAGCATAGACAATCGCGCCGAGCTTAGTTGTCGTAGCCCAGATTCGGCGCCAACCAGCGCTCGGTCACGGCCAGGTCCTGGCCTTTGCGCGCGGTGTAGCTGACCACTTGGTCCTTATCGACCTTGCCCACGGCAAAGTACTGCGCCTGCGGGTGGGCAAAGTACCAGCCGCTGACCGCTGCCGCCGGGAACATCGCGTAGTGCTCGGTCAGGAACACGCCGCTGCGGCCGGCTTGCATTTCGCGTGCTTGTGGGTCGAGCAGTTGGAACAACTGGGCTTTCTCGGTGTGGTCCGGGCACGCGGGGTAGCCGGGGGCAGGGCGGATGCCGCTGTACTGTTCCTTGATCAGCGCCTCGTTATCCAGCTGCTCGTCCTTGGCATAACCCCAGTAGTCTTTACGCACTTGCTGGTGCAGCCATTCGGCGCAGGCTTCAGCCAAGCGGTCGGCCAGTGCCTTGACCATGATCGAGTTGTAGTCGTCGCCCGCGTCCTGATAGGCCTTGGCCACTTCTTCGGCACCGATGCCGGCCGTGGTGATAAACCCACCCACGTAGTCGGTGACGCCGCTGTCCTTGGGCGCGACGAAGTCGGCCAGGGAGAAGTTCGGCTTGCCATCGGTCTTGATGATCTGTTGGCGCAGGTGATGCAGGGTGGTCAGCGGCTTGCCGTCGTCAGCGTAGACTTCCAGGTCATCGTCGTTCACCTGGTTGGCCGGCCAGAAACCGAACACGGCACGGGCGCTGATGAGTTTTTCGTCGATCAGCTTCCTGAGCATTTCCCTGGCATCGGCGTACAGCGCGGTGGCGGCTTCGCCAACCACTTCATCGGTGAGGATGCGCGGGAACTTGCCGGCCAGGTCCCAGGAAATAAAGAACGGCGTCCAGTCGATGTACTCGGCCAGCACCTTGAGGTCGATGTTGTCCAGCACCTTGGCACCGGTAAAGGTTGGCACCACCGGGGTGTAGCCGGCCCAGTCGAACTGCGGTTTCTTGGCGACGGCCGCCGCGTAGCTCAGGCGTTCAGTGCGCGCGCTGCGGTTGGCCGTGCGCTCACGCACATCCACGTACTCCAGGCGGGTTTTCTCGACGAAACCGGCCTTCAGCTCTTTTGACAACAACTGGGTGGCCACGCCGACTGCGCGCGAGGCGTCGGTGACGTAGATCACTGCGTCGTTGCTGTACTTGGGCTCGATCTTTACCGCCGTGTGCGCCTTGGAGGTGGTTGCGCCGCCGATCATCAGTGGCAGGTGGAAGTCTTGGCGCTGCATCTCGCGGGCCACGTGCACCATCTCGTCCAGGGACGGTGTGATCAGACCGGACAGGCCGATGATGTCGCACTTCTGCTCCCTGGCCACCTGCAGAATTTTTTCCGCCGGCACCATCACGCCCAGGTCGACGATGTCATAGCCGTTGCAACCGAGCACCACGCCGACAATGTTCTTGCCGATGTCGTGCACGTCGCCCTTGACCGTGGCCATCAGGATCTTGCCCTTGGCTTCCGGCTTGTCGCCTTTTTCCAGCTCGATGAACGGGATCAAGTGGGCCACGGCCTGCTTCATGACACGGGCGGACTTCACCACCTGGGGCAGGAACATTTTGCCGGCGCCGAACAGGTCGCCGACGATATTCATACCGGACATCAGCGGCCCTTCGATCACTTCGATCGGGCGCGCGAACGACTGCCGGGATTCCTCGGTGTCTTCGACAATGTGCGTGGTGATGCCTTTGACCAGCGCGTGTTCCAGGCGCTTGTTCACCGGCCAGCCACGCCATTCTTCGGTTTCGGCTTCCTTGACGCTGCCGTCGCCCTTGTAATTGTCGGCGATGGCGAGCAGGGCGTCGGTGCCGTCCGGGGTGCGGTTGAGCACCACGTCTTCCACCGCGTCGCGCAGCTCGGCCGGGATCTGGTCGTAGATCTCCAGCTGGCCGGCGTTGACGATACCCATGGTCAGGCCCGCGCGGATCGCATACAGCAGGAACACCGAGTGGATCGCCTCACGCACCGGGTTGTTGCCACGGAACGAGAACGACACGTTGGACACGCCGCCGGAGGTCAGTGCGTAGGGCAGTTCGTCGCGGATATAAGCGCAGGCGTTGATAAAGTCGACGGCGTAGTTGTTGTGCTCTTCGATACCGGTGGCGACCGCAAAAATGTTCGGGTCGAAGATGATGTCTTCCGGCGGGAAGCCCACCTCATTCACCAGGATGTCGTAGGAGCGTTTGCAGATCTCTTTCTTGCGCGCTTCGGTGTCGGCCTGGCCGGCTTCGTCGAACGCCATCACCACCACCGCCGCGCCGTAGCGCTTGCACAGCTTGGCGTGGTGAATGAACTGCTCGACGCCTTCCTTCATGCTGATGGAGTTGACGATGCCTTTGCCCTGGATGCACTTGAGGCCCGCCTCAATGACTTCCCACTTGGAGGAGTCGATCATGATCGGCACGCGGGAGATGTCCGGCTCGCCGGCAATCAGGTTGAGGAAGGTCACCATGGCCTTCTTCGAGTCGAGCATGCCCTCGTCCATATTGATGTCGATCACCTGGGCGCCGGCTTCCACCTGCTGCAGGGCGACTTCCAGGGCTTCGGTGTAGTTGTCCTCGCGGATCAGGCGCGCGAACTTGGCCGAGCCGGTGATGTTGGTGCGTTCGCCGACGTTGACGAACAGCGAGCTGCGGTCGATGGTGAACGGCTCCAGGCCCGAGAGGCGGCAGGCCTTGGGGATGTCCGGGATCGGGCGCGGCGCATAACCGGCCACGGCCTTGGCGATTGCTTCGATGTGGCCTGGGGTGGTGCCGCAGCAGCCGCCGACGATATTGAGGAAGCCACTCTGGGCGAACTCTTCGATGACGTTTGCGGTTTCCGAGGGCAGCTCGTCGTATTCGCCGAATTCGTTGGGCAGGCCGGCATTAGGGTGCGCAGACACATGGGTGTTGGCTTTGTTGGACAGCTCTTCCAGGTACGGGCGCAGCTCGCTAGCGCCCAGGGCGCAGTTCAGGCCCACCGAGATCGGCTTGGCGTGGGCCACGGAGTTCCAGAACGCTTCGGTGGTCTGGCCCGAGAGGGTGCGGCCGGACGCGTCGGTGATGGTGCCGGAGATCATGATCGGCAGTTCGATGCCCAATTCTTCGAATACACCCTGCACGGCAAAGATCGCGGCCTTGGCGTTGAGGGTGTCGAAGATGGTTTCGATCAGGATCAGATCGGCGCCGCCTTCGATCAGGCCTTTGGTGGCCTCGGTGTAGTTCTCCACCAGTTCATCGAACGTGACGTTGCGGTAGCCGGGGTTGTTCACGTCCGGTGACAGCGAGCAGGTGCGGCTGGTCGGGCCGAGCACGCCGGCGACGAAGCGTGGCTTGTCCGGGTTCTCGGCGGTCTTGGCATCGGCGATTCTGCGCGCCAGGCGTGCGCCTTCGACGTTCAGCTCGTAGGCCAGTTCTTCCATGCCGTAGTCGGCCATGGAGATGCGCGTGGCGTTGAAGGTGTTGGTTTCAAGGATGTCGGCACCGGCATCCAGGTAAGCCTTCTCGATCCCACCGATCACGTCGGAGCGGGTCAGCACCAGCAAGTCGTTGTTGCCTTTGACGTCGCTCGGCCAATCGGCGAAGCGTTTGCCACGGTAGTCCTGTTCCTCCAGCTTATAGCTCTGGATCATCGTGCCCATGCCGCCGTCGAGGATCAGGATACGTTCCTTGAGGGCGTGGTGAAGGGCGTGCAGACGAGCGCTACGATCGGACATGGGACTACTCTGGTCAGGCATTACGGAGGGCGTGGATCATAACAAACCTGTGCCGATTTGCGGCATGCGCAGCTTTTGCATGAATATCACTCATGTTGCGAGGAGGGCTGGCCCGGTAGAATCATCGCCAATTTTTCAGCGCACGCATTGAATCGGGACCGGCCACATGTCACTTCGCCTCACCACCACGGCTGTCCTGGCGCTGCTCGCCTGCGTTGCACAGGCCCAGGACGCCGCCCCGGCGATCTCCTACACCCGCGACATTCAACCGATCTTCACCGAAAAGTGTGTGGCCTGCCACGCGTGCTACGACTCCGCCTGCCAGCTCAACCTGGGCAGTGCCGAGGGCGCGTCACGCGGCGCGAGCAAAGCGCTGGTGTATGACGGGGAACGCAGCCAGGCGACGCCGACCACTCGACTGTTTTATGACGCCTTCGGCAAACAGGCCTGGCAACAGAAGGGTTTTTACTCAGTGCTCGATGCCCAGGGCACCCAGGCTGCGCTGATGGCGCGCATGCTCGAATTGGGCCATAACACGCCGTTGCAGCCCAACGCCAAGCTGCCCGACGAGATTGTATTGGGCCTCAATCGCGACAATACGTGCGCCATGCCCGGCGAGTTCAACGCCTACGCCGGCGCCCATCCCAGGGAAGGCATGCCGCTGGCGGTCACCGGCCTGACGGATCAGCAATACCAGACCCTGCAGCGCTGGCTGGCTGCCGGCGCACCGATTGACGAGCAGGGCCTGGTGCCGAGCGCCGGTGAAGCCTTGCAAGTGCAGCAATGGGAAAACCTGTTCAACCAGCCCGGCGCCCGTGAAAGCCTGGTGGCGCGCTGGCTGTACGAGCATTTGTTTCTGGCGCATATCTACTTTGAGGGCGGCGAACCGGGGCATTTCTTTCAGTGGGTGCGCTCGCGTACGCCGAGCGGTCAGCCGATCGACCTGATCAATACGCGCCGGCCGAACGATGACCCCGGCACCCGCGTGTACTACCGTCTATGGCCGGTGCAGGGCGTGATCGTGCACAAAACCCACATCACTTACCCGTTCAGTACCCAGAAAATGGCACGCACCAAGGCGTTGTTCTACGCCGATAACTGGCAGGTCAATGCCTTGCCGGGTTACGGGCCGGGCCATCGCGCCAACCCGTTCGAAACGTTCGAGGCTATCCCCGCCAAGGCGCGTTACCAGTTCATGCTCGATAATGCCGAATATTTCGTGCGCACCTTTATTCGTGGGCCGGTGTGCCGTGGGCAGATCGCCACGGACGTGATCCGCGATAACTTCTGGACCCTGTTCCAGGACCCGGACCACGATTTGTACATCACCGATGCGCGGTATCGCGGCCAGACGACGCCGTTACTGGCGATGCCGGGGCAGATTGATGACGTCGGCAGTGTGCTGAGCCTGTGGCTCAAATACCGCGACAAGCGCAATGAATACGAGGCCTTGCGCCGCGACAGCTACGCCGACCTGCCGCCACCCGGTTGGTCCACCCTGTGGGCGGGCAATGACAACGCCTTGCTGAGCATCTTCCGCCACTTCGACAGTGCTTCGGTGAACAAGGGCCTGATCGGCGAGATACCGCAGACGCTGTGGCTGTTCGATTTCCCGCTGCTGGAGCGCACCTATTACCAGTTGGCGGTGAATTTCGACGTGTTCGGCAATGTGTCGCACCAGGCCCAGACTCGTCTGTATTTCGACCTGATCCGCAACGGCGCCGAGCAGAACTTCCTCCGGCTGATGCCCGCCGATAGCCGCGACGCCTTTATGGATGATTGGTACCAGAACAGCGGCAAGATCAAGCTATGGATGGACTACGAAGCGATTGATAACGACAAACCCAGCGGCCTGCACCTGGACGAAAAAGACCCCAAGCGTGACTTTGCCACCCAGTTGCTCAGCCGTTACGGCGATCTGAATGCCAGCCCGGACCCGATCAACCGCTGCGCGGGGGCCTATTGCTCACGTGACGGCATTGACCCGGCATTGCGGGATGCGGAGCAGGCCCTCAGTCGCCTGACCGCGCGCCCGGCGGCGGGGCTCAAGGTGATCGAGCAATTGCCCGAAGCAACGATGCTGCGCATCGAAACGGCCGGGGGCAAGCGTGAGATCTATAGCCTGCTGCGCAACCGCGCCCACAGTAACGTGGCGTTCCTGCTGGGTGAGGCGTATCGCTATCAGCCAGGCCTGGACACCCTGACCCTCTACCCAGGCGTGCTCAGCAGCTACCCGAACTTCCTGTTCAATGTGCCAGTCCACGACGTGCCGGCATTTGTCTCGCAGATGGAGCAGGCCAGGGACACCAACCAGTTCGAAGCCATTGTTGATCGCTGGGGCGTGCGCCGCAGTCATCCGCTGTTCTGGCAGTATTTTCACGACTTGTCGCGGTACGTCCGCGAGACCACGCCGGTCGAAGAGGGTGTGCTGGACATGAATCGCTATGAAAACCTCTGACAGGCAGGTCGGTGCTTTTCCGACAAAAATACTCGGACTTTGTACCTGCGTAATATTTTGGCGTAAACTGCCGGCAAGCCTGTGAGGAGTTTCCATGACTGCCATAACCATTACCGACGCCGCCCACGATTACCTGGCTGACCTGCTGTCCAAGCAGAACACCCCAGGAATCGGCATCCGCGTCTTCATCACCCAGCCCGGCACCCAATACGCCGAGACCTGCATTGCCTACTGCAAGCCCGGTGAAGAGAAGCCTGAAGACACCGCCCTGGGGCTCAAAAGCTTCACCGCGTATATCGACAGCTTCAGCGAAGCGTTCCTGGACGACGCGGTCGTCGACTACGCCACCGACCGTATGGGTGGCCAGTTGACCATCAAGGCGCCCAACGCCAAGGTGCCGAACGTCAACGCCGACAGCCCGGTCAACGAGCGCATCAACTACTACCTGCAAACCGAGATCAACCCTGGGCTTGCCAGCCACGGCGGTCAGGTCAGTCTGATCGATGTGGTCGATGACGGCATTGCGGTCTTGAAGTTCGGCGGCGGCTGCCAGGGCTGCGGCCAGGCGGACGTGACCCTGCGTGAAGGCATCGAGCGTACCTTGCTCGAGCGTATTCCCGAGCTTAAAGGCGTGCGCGATGTGACTGACCATACGCAGAAAGAAAACGCCTACTACTGAGTAAGGCGTTCACTGCGAGCAAAAAACGGCGCCTCGTGAGCGCCGTTTTTTTTGCTTATGAATCAGTGGTTTAAATGGTTTTCTTGATAAATCGGATTGATTTTTCCACGTGCGCGCATGGCGAAACGATTTTTATAGGTTATATATAACTATCAACGAGTTATCGGATTAACATCGCGTGGTTTATCAAGATCGATAAAGGTGCGCGTGCCCGGCGCGATACAGCGACGACTCACTGAAACCGTCACCTGACAGCACCCGACCCACCACAATCAACGCCGTGCGCCGAAACCCCTTGGCCGCCACTTTCTCGGCGATATCAGCGAGTGTCCCCATCGCCAGGTCCTGATCCGGCCAGGTAGCCCGATGCACCACGGCGATCGGGCAATCGGCGCCATAGTGCGGCAGCAACTCGGCGACGATCTTCTGCAGATGGTTGACCCCCAAATGAATCGCCATGGTCGTGCCGTGACGGGCCAGGCTGGCGAAGTCCTCGCCGGCGGGCATGCTGGTTTTGTCGGCGTAGCGGGTCAATATCACGCTTTGGGCGATGTCCGGCAGGGTCAGTTCGGCCTCAAGCAACGCCGCGCAGGCGGCCACTGCGGTGACGCCGGGGATGATCTGGAACGGGATGCCCAGCTCGCGCAAATGGCGGATCTGCTCGCCGATCGCGCCATACAGGCTGGGGTCGCCGGAATGCACGCGCGCCACGTCCTGGCCGTTGGCATGGGCGGCTTTGATCAGGTCGATGATCTGCGCCAGGTGCAGTTCGGCACTGTTGACCACCTGCTGCGCCTGGTGCCCCTCCAGGACGGCGGCGGGCACCAATGAGCCGGCATAAATGATCACCGGGCAACTGCGGATCAGGCGCTGGCCTTTGACGGTGATCAATTCCGGGTCGCCGGGGCCGGCACCGATGAAGTAGACGGTCATGGACAATTCCTGTGAAAAAGCGGGCGAGCATGAATGTTGCTCATGATCGGAAAGGGCGATTCTGGGGATTCTAATCGGCGCAGGCCAGCGCGAAGGTGACCTGCGTGGTTTTTTTGCGGGTAATCAGCAGTCGGGCAGGGGCGCCGCCGCGCTGTTCGGCCAAGGCCAGAGCGGCGCTTTCGGCGATCCCGTAACAGCCGGTATGGGCGAACGCGACGGCAGACTTGTGGCTAAGCCGGCCCTCATAAGCAGCCAATTGCTTGGCGCTGAAGCAGTGCAAGGGCAGGCCCAGCCGTTGAGCCAATGCCAGCAGCCCTGGCTCATCCTGTTTGCGATCGATGCTGGCCAGCGCGCTGATGCAGTGGCGCTCGATTCCGCCCTCGGCGAGGGCGCTGTCAAACAGTGCCAGCAGGGTGTGCACGTCACAACCCCGCTGGCAACCCAGGCCGACCACATAGGTCATGCCGAGTATTGGTCGTTGCGGTTGCGGCGGAACAGCCAGGCACTGATCAGGCCCAGGGCGAGCCAGAACACCACGTTGGTCAACTGCGACGCGATCTTGAATTGGGCTTCGAGAGCCTCCGGGGCCAGCATCGAATGCACTTCCGGTTGCGGCGCTCCAATCACATGGGGCACGGCGAGAATGGCTGCGCCGAGCACTTTGAGCAGCCAACTGCGGCCGAACACGATCAGCGCAATGCCGGCTGCGGTCGAGGCGGCTGTGCCGATCCACCAGCTCTGGCGCAGTGCCAGGTCGGCGGCGGCGGTGCCCGGCAGTTCAGGCGGCAGGCCCAGGGTCGGCGCCAGCACGAAGGTCGCATACCCGGCCAGGCCCCACAGCAGGCCTTGAGCGGTGCGGGTTGGCGTGCGCAAGGTGTAGAGACCGGCCAGCATCAGCGCGAAACCCACCGCTACCACCAGATTGCCGCCGGTGGTGGACAGCACGCGCTGCCAGCCATCTTGCGGCTCCCAGGCTTCGGCGTCGTGGCTGTGGGTCGCAGCCCCTGCGCCGTGATCATGGGCCACTTCGGCGGCTGCCGGGGCGTGTTCAAAGGTTTCCGCCTGCAGAATCAGCGGGGCGACCCAGAAGCTTTGCAGCAGGGTCAGCAGCAGGGCGGCCAGCAGGCCGCTGAACCCTGCGGTTTGCGCAATACGCTTGATCATGTCGTCAGCTCTCAATGGCACGGGAACGCGGCGCTGTGGCGGGTATCGTGGGCGGCGTTATGCACCGCCTCGATATGCGAGAAACCGGCGAAATACACCAGGCACGCGCCGAGGATCGACGCGCCGATGGCGGCGGTCAGGCGTTGACTGAGCGTGGTGGTCTGGCTGGCGGTGTGCGAGGTGCTGCTGATGATCGACATGGCGCGTCCCTATCAGGTGTCAGGGTGAAACGAGCGCATGAAAACCCCGCGAGCCAGGCACGCAGGGTTCTGAACAGCGCCCGCCCACCGCGGGTTTGTTATCTGAATTTTTCGGGCCGGTCTCCGGGCTTGCGAGGGGCGCTCCTGAGAAGGAGTGGGGCCTGATCAAGCGTCTCCTTCCCATGCTGATGCACAGTGGATTTGACGCTTCGCTCGCTTACCGTTGCGGGGGCAGCACCGGACTGGTCATAGGTGTATGACGCACCGGTTTCCCGTTTCACCCTGTGAAGGGCACCCGAAACAAGGCGTGTAGGAAAGCATGCAGAACGGCGGTAGTCAAATGGGCCGAGCCCCTGTAGCCTTGCACCTTCGAGGTTCTTCGGCCCAGGCCGAAGCTAAGAAGGGAACGCGGTTCAAGCCGCGGCTGCCCCCGCAACTGTGAAGGGTTTTCCGACTGCCACGCCACTGCCTGAACCGGCGGGAAGGCGCAGTCGGCGCCGGTCCTGTGACCCGCAAGCCCGAAGCCAGGAGACCTGCCTCGTAACCGATTTTCTACTTCAACCGGGCGGGGTGATCCGGTGACGAAATCCGCTTCTGCGCCGCGCCGCAGGGCCTATCGTCCCGTATGCCCGCCCCAAAGGGCATCCGATGAAAACACTGGCCAAACTTCCCGTCACCATCGTCACCGGCTTTCTCGGTTCGGGCAAAACCACGTTGCTGCGCCACATGCTCGACAATGCCCAGGGCCGTCGCATCGCCGTGATCGTCAACGAATTCGGCGAGTTGGGTATCGACGGCGACATCCTCAAGCAGTGCTCCATCGGTTGCACCGAAGAAGAAGCCAATGGCCGCGTCTACGAGTTGGCCAACGGCTGCCTGTGCTGCACCGTGCAGGAAGAGTTCTTCCCGGTGATGCGTGAGCTGGTCGCCCGTCGCGGCGACCTCGACCATATTCTTATCGAAACTTCGGGCCTGGCGCTGCCAAAACCCCTGGTGCAAGCCTTCCAGTGGCCGGAAATCCGCAGCGCCTGCACGGTTGACGCGGTGATCACCGTGGTCGACAGCCCGGCCGTGGCCGCCGGCACCTTCGCCGCGTTCCCTGATCAAGTCGACGCCCAGCGCAAACTGGACCCGAACCTGGATCATGAATCGCCGCTGCACGAGCTGTTCGCCGACCAACTGGCCAGTGCCGACCTGGTGATCCTCAACAAGGCCGACCTGATCAGCCCCGAAGACCTGGCCCGTGTGCGCCTGGAAGTCGCCGAAGAGCTGCCGCCGGCAGTAAAAGTCATCGAAGCCAGCAGCGGTCGCCTGCCGCTGGACGTGTTGATCGGCCTGGGTGCCGGCTCCGAAGAGCACATCGACGGTCGCCACAGCCATCACGATCATCACCACGACGGTGAAGATGATCACGACCACGATGCGTTCGACTCCATCTCCATTGACCTGCCCCAGGCCGACGAAGCGATGCTGCTCAACGCCCTGAACCAGTTGGTGGTGCAGCACGGCATCCTGCGCATCAAAGGGTTTGCCGCGATCCCGAACAAACCGATGCGCCTGCTGATCCAGGGCGTGGGCACGCGTTTCGACAAGCACTTCGACCGTGCCTGGGGCGCCGACGAAGCGCGCGTCACACGCCTGGTGCTGATCGGCCAGGCGCTCGACGCCGCCAGCCTTGAAGCGCAGTTGCGCGCCGCGCTCAGCGTTTAAGCCATGCACCTGCTCAGGACCCAGCCCGGCGGTTTCGTCGCGGACGACAATATTGCCGACCTTGGCCAAACCCCCGCCGAGCTGGTGATCCTGTGCAGCGGCGATTCCAGCCTGGCGCTGCTGGCCGAAGCGGCGCAGCAGTTGCCTGAGGATTACCCCAGCCTGCGCCTAGCCAACCCGATGCAGGTGCAGAACCATGCCTCGGTCGATCTGTACGTCGACGAAGTACTGCGCCACGCCAAAGTCATCCTGATCTCCCTGCACGGCGGCATTGGCTACTGGCGCTACGGCATCGAGCGTTTGGTCGAGCTGGCCGAGCGCGGCGTCACGCTGATCCTGGTGCCGGGGGATGACCGTCCAGACCCGGAGCTCAGCGGCCTGAGCACGGTCAATGCCGAGCAACGCGACCGTCTCTGGCGCTTCCTGCGCCAGGGCGGCCTGGCCAACGCGCTGGATTTTTACCGCTGCCTGGCCAGTGGTTATCTGGGGCGCGAATACCCGTGGGCCGAGCCGCAAACGCTGCCGCGCACCGCGATTTATCACCCCCATTGCGCCAATGCCCGTCTCAATGACTGGCAGAGGGAGTGGCAGGCCGATCATCCCGTGGCGGCGGTGTTGTTCTACCGTTCCCACTTGCAGGCGGCCAATACCGCTTTTATTGACGTGTTCTGCCAACGTTTGCAGGCCGCGGGCCTCAACCCGTTGCCGATCGCGGTGGCCAGCCTTAAAGAGCCCGGCTGCCTGACGGTGGTCGAGGACCTGCTGGACGAGGTCGGCGCGCCGGTGATCCTCAACACCACCGGGTTTGCCCAGTCCAGCCCGGAAGCCCCGCATTTGCGCCCATTTCGCCGCAATATCCCGGTGATCCAGGCCATTTGCGCCCAAGACAACCAGCCCGGCTGGCAGGCCAGCGAACAGGGCCTGGGCCCGCGCGACCTGGCGATGCACATTGCCTTGCCGGAGCTGGACGGGCGCATTATCAGTCGGCCGATCAGCTTCAAGGACCTGGCCTGGCGCAGCGAGCGCAGCCAGTCGGATGTGGTGTGCTACCGCGCCGCGCCCGAGCGCATGGATTTTGTCGCCGAGCTGGCACGGCGCTGGGTCGAGCTGGCGCGGGTGCCGAACGCGGATAAACGCATCGCGCTGGTGCTGGCCAACTACCCGACCCGCGATGGCCGCATCGGCAATGGGGTTGGCCTGGACACCCCGGCGGCGGCGCTGAATATCCTGCGGGCCCTGCAAGCCGAAGGGTATCCGCTGCCGCACGCGTTACCGGACAGCGGCACGGCCCTGATCCATGAGCTGCTCGGCGGCGTCACCAACGACCTCGACAGCCTCGACCTGCGCCCCTGCCACCAAAGCCTGGGCCTGGACGACTATGAGGCGATGTTCCAGCGCTTGCCCGAGGCCAATCGCCAGGCCGTGCTGGAACGCTGGGGGACGCCCCACAACGACCCGATGTGCCGTGACGGCCGCATGATGATCGCCGGCCTGCGCCTGGGCCTGACGTTCGTCGGCATCCAGCCGGCGCGCGGATATCAAGTGGACGCCAGCGCGGTGTACCACGACCCGGACCTGGTACCGCCCCACGGCTACCTGGCGTTCTATTTCTGGTTGCGCCACACCTACGGCGCCCACGGCGTGATCCACGTCGGCAAGCATGGCAACCTCGAATGGCTGCCGGGCAAAGGCGTGGGGCTGTCGGAAAACTGCTGGCCCGACGCGCTGTTGGGCCCGCTGCCGAATATCTACCCGTTTATCGTCAACGACCCGGGCGAGGGCGCCCAGGCCAAGCGGCGTACCCAGGCGGTGATCATCGATCACCTGATGCCGCCGCTGACCCGCGCCGAAACCTACGGGCCGCTGCGGGACTTGGAGCTGTTGGCGGACGAGTATTACGAGGCACAACTGCTCGACCCGCGCCGCGCCCGTGAGCTGCAAAAAGACATTCTCAAGCTGGTGCGCGAAACCCGTATCGACAAGGAGCTGGAGCTGGATGGTGACGCCGACGCGGCGATCTGGCTGCCGCGCCTGGACACCTACCTGTGCGACCTGAAGGAATCGCAGATCCGCGACGGCCTGCATATCTTTGGCGAGTCGCCCGCCGGCCGCCTGCGCATCGATACCTTGCTGGCCTTGCTGCGCATCCCGCGTGGCGACGGCCGTGGTCCGCAATCGAGCCTGCTGCGGGTGCTGGCCAAAGCGTTCGCGCTGGGGTTCGATCCGCTCGACTGCGCCCTGGCCGAGCCCTGGTCAGGGCCGCGTCCGGCGGTGTTGCAGAGTATCGATGCGCAACTGTGGCGCACGGCCGGGGACACCCGAGAGCGCTTGGAGTTGTATGCGGCACGGTTGATCGAGCAGGCGCTGGAAGGCCCTCTGGAACAGCTGGAAGAGCCCGGCTGGGAAGACGTGAAGGCGGTGATCGAAAGCCTGCGCATCGTGGTGGCGCCGCGCCTGGATGCCTGCGGCCCGGCGGAAATGCGCGGTTTGCTCGACGCCCTGGGCGGCCGCTTCGTGCCGGCAGGGCCCAGCGGCGCGCCGAGCCGTGGGCGTCTGGATGTGCTGCCCACGGGGCGCAACTTTTTCAGCGTGGACGTGCGCAACCTGCCCACCACCACGGCCTGGCGCATCGGCTTCCAGTCGGCGAACCTGATTCTGGAGCGGCATCTGCAGGATCATGGTGACCACTTGCGTCAACTCGGCCTGTCGGTATGGGGCACCGCGACCATGCGTACCGGCGGCGATGACATCGCCCAGGCCATGGCGTTGATGGGCGTGCGTCCGGTGTGGGCCACGGGCAGCCAGCGCGTGGATGACTTTGAGATCCTGCCCATCAGCCTGCTGGACCGCCCGCGCGTCGACGTGACCTTGCGTGTGTCCGGGTTTTTCCGCGATGCATTCGCCAACCTGATCCGTTTGTTCGACGCGGCGGTGCAGGCGGTGGCGGCGCTGGACGAGCCGGACGATATGAACCCGTTGGCAGCCAAGGTGCGCAGTGAGCGCCTGGCCTTGCTCGCCTCCGGCGTGGATGTCGACACCGCCGCGAAACAGGCCGGTTGGCGCATCTTCGGCGCCAAGCCCGGTGCCTATGGCGCCGGCGTGCAAGGCGCAATTGACGGGCGCCTGTGGCAAAGCCGTGAGGACTTGGCGCAGGTCTACCTGAACTGGGGCGGCTACGCCTATGGCGGTTCCGATGAAGGCACCGCCGCCCGTGGCCAATTCGCCAGGCGCTTGAGCCAGGTGCAGGCCGTATTGCACAACCAGGACAACCGCGAGCATGACCTGCTCGATTCCAACGACTACTACCAATTCCAGGGCGGCATGCTTGCCGCCGTGGAAACCCTCAGCGGTGACAAGGCGGCCAGCTACCATGGCGACCATAGCCAGCCGGACTTACCAAAGGTTCGCACCTTGAAGGAAGAGCTCAACCGGGTAATCCGCTCCCGCGCCGCCAACCCCAAGTGGATCGACGGGGTGAAGCGCCACGGTTACAAAGGCGCGTTCGAAATGGCCGCAACCGTGGACAACCTGTTCGCCTTCGACGCCACCACCGGCTTGATCGACGATCATCAATACGCCTTGCTCACCGACGCTTACCTGCTCGACCCGGACACTCGGGCCTTTGTGCAACAGCACAACCCCGCCGCGTTGCGGGACATGACTGAACGCATGCTGGAAGCCCAGCAGCGTGGCCAATGGCAGGAGCCGGGGGCGTACCGCGAGGCGCTGGAAAACCTGTTGCTGGATATAGAAGAAGACAGTTGAGGCGGCGATGCCGGGCCCGATCACCACAAAAACGGGTCGGGTGCCTGCGTCAGGCCTGTTACGTACAAAAGGTGTGCTCATGACACAAGGCCCACTCATCCAGGATGTTTGCCTGTATTGCAGAATTAAAGAGAGCTCGGATGACTGATATTCCCCACTTCCCGCTGTCCGCCGTGGTCGGCGCCGACGCGTTGAAACTGGCGCTGTGCCTGACCGCCATCGACCCAAAGATCGGCGGCGTGCTGATCGAAGGTCCGCGCGGCATGGCCAAGTCCACCCTGGCCCGTGGCCTGGCCGACCTGTTGGCCAGCGGGCAGTTTGTCACGCTGCCCTTGGGCGCCACCGAAGAGCGCCTGGTCGGCACCCTTGATCTGGACACGGCGCTGAGTGAAGGCCGCGCGCAGTTTTCGCCTGGGGTACTGGCCAAGGCCGATGGCGGCGTGCTGTACGTCGACGAGGTCAATTTGCTCGCCGATCACTTGGTGGACCTGTTGCTCGACGTGGCCGCCAGTGGCACCAACCTGATTGAGCGGGACGGTATCTCCCATCGGCATTCAGCGCGTTTTGTGCTGATCGGCACGATGAACCCGGAGGAGGGCGAGTTACGCCCGCAGTTGCTCGACCGCTTCGGTTTTAATGTGGCCCTGAGTGGGCAAACCTTGCCGGCCGAGCGCGGGCAGATCATCCGCCGACGCCTGGATTTCGACAGCGATCCGCAAGCGTTCTGCGCGCAGTGGGCGGCCGCACAAACCGCGTTGCGTGAGCGCTGCACGGCGGCGCGGGCGCGGCTCGAGCGCATTGCCCTGGATGACCGGGCGCTGGCGCAGATCACCGAGCGCTGCTTTGCCGCCGGCGTCGACGGGCTGCGGGCCGACCTCGTCTGGCTGCGCGGGGCCAGAGCCCATGCGGCGTGGCGTGGCGCGGATGAAATCGCGGAGGAAGACATCGAAGCCGTGGCCGAATTTGCGTTGCGTCATCGTCGCCAGGATTCGTCGCCACCGGCCAGCCCGCCGGATCAGGGCCAGCGCCCGCAACCGCAACCCTCCGACACCTCACCCGGCCAGGGCCAGTGGGGCGACATGCCCGCGCCGCCCCTGCCTACAGGGGCGCGCCGCGAGGTGCCCACCTGGCCAAAAAAGCCCTAGGCATTCGTCCCCGACCCGACACGGCGGCGGATGCCCGGCCCCAGGCGGGGCGATTGGACAGAGGCAGGCAAGGCAAGGCTCGCAGCGTACAACAGGGTTCGATCAATTGGCCGGGCACCCTGCTTGGAGGGCGGCCGCGCTGCCGCGAGGATCTGCGGTTTCACCTGCGCAGTCGTTCGGAGCATCAGTTATGGCTGGTGATTGTCGACGCCTCCGCGTCCACGCGACGACATCGTGCCCTGACCGATGCCAAGGGCCTGCTGGCCCAGCTGTTTGACGACGCTTATCGGCAACGGGCGCGCGTGGCGCTGTTGACCGCCAGCGGCCAATCGCCCGCCTGGCAGGTGCAAGGGCTCAAGGCGGCCAAAGGCTTGACGGGTTGGCTGGCGCAGCTGGGGGCGGGTGGCGGGACGCCCTTGCTGGCGGCCTTGACCCAGGCGCAGCAGTGGCTGGCGGCGCGGCGCAAGCGTTTTCCGGCCGAGCAACAGAAGGTGCTGGTCATTACCGACGGGCGACTCAAGCACATCAACGGCTTGCCGGCGCTGGACTGTGCGGGGGTGCTGGTAGATATCGAGCGGGGCCCGATCCGGTTGGGGCGGGCGCAAGCGCTGGCGGTTGGGTTGCAGTTGGACTATCGGCATATCGACAGCTTCCAGGGCCAGGGCGAGATCGGGAAGCGTCCTCCTTAAAAAGTCGAATCTTCCGACATTAATCACCGATAACCAATCTTTACTCTTTGGGCTTTCGCAGCTCAGGGATTGGAGACATGGCTTCCAGCGTTTCACCAAGCGTTTTTTTCGACCATACCCGCCACATTTTGTGGGTCCGCAACCTGGCGGCCCAGCTCGATGTCCTGGCCTTCGACGGCCAGGAGCACCTGAGTCAGCCGTTCCTTTATCGGGTGGAGTTCACCAGCACCGAACGTGACCTGGCCGCCGACAGTCTGCTCGGCCAGGACGCCAGTTTCAGCCTGCACGCCGCGCCCCGAACGCTGCCGCTGTTTAGCCTGAACCCGCCGCCGATCAAACCGCTGCGTACGCTGTATGGCGTGGTCACGGGCTTCAAACGCCTGTCCGGGTCCAACGATCAGGCTGTCTACGAGATTACCTTGCAGCCACGTCTGACCCTGCTCGACCGTGGCCGGCAGTTCCGTATCTACCAGCATCAGTCGGTGCCTGAAATCGTCGAGAGCATTCTGCGCGGTCGTCACGACCTGGAAGGCCAGGACTTTTTCTTCAGATTGGCATGCGAACACCCCAAGCGTGAACAGGTC